>DASTYT010000057.1 GCA_035764725.1 Candidatus Methylomirabilota bacterium
CGTGGGCCGCTCCGTCGGGCGTTGCCAGGCGCTTCTCGAGGTCGAGGACCACCTGTGTCGTGCGGACGACGCTGTCGGGGTTGAGGCTGATCGAGTCGATACCGATCTCGACGAGGAACTCCGCCATGTCGGGATAGTCCGAAGGCGCCTGGCCGCAGAGACCCGAGTGGACGCCGTTCCTGCGGCAGCCTTCCACGGCGAGCCGGATCATCTCCTTGACCCCCGGATCGCGCTCGTCGTAGTCGAACGCCACCAGCGCGCTGTCGCGGTCGACACCGAGCGTCAGCTGGGTGAGGTCGTTGGAACCGATCGAGAAGCCGTCGAAGATGGCGGCGAACTCGTCGGCGAGGATCGCGTTGGACGGGATCTCGGCCATCACGTAGACCTCGAGGCCGTTGACGCCTCGCGCGAGCCCATTGGCCGTGAGGAGATCGAGGACACGCCGACCCTCGGCCGGGGTCCGGCAGAAGGGGATCATGAGCTTCACGTTCGTGAGGCCCATCTCCTCGCGCACCCGCCGCAGGGCGCGGCATTCCAGGGCGAAGGCTTCCCGGTAGCGCGGGTGGGCGTACCGGAACGCCCCGCGGAACCCGAGCATCGGGTTGCCTTCCTCGGGCTCGAAGTCACGCCCGCCCACGAGCCCCGCGTACTCGCTGGACTTGAAGTCGGAGAGGCGCACGATCACGTCCTTGGGATAGAAGGCCGCCGCGATCGTCCCGACGCCCTCGGCCAGACGCCCGACGAAGTAGTCGCCGGGGTCCGGGTAGCCCTGGGTCAGCGCATGGATCTCGGCCCGGGTCGCCTGGTCCGCGATTCGTTCGGGGTGGAGCAAGGCGAGTGGGTGGACGCGAACGAAGCTCGCGATGATGAACTCGATGCGGGCCAGGCCGACGCCATCGTTGGGCAGCGCGGCCAGCCGGAAGGCCTCGCCGGGGTTGCCGACATTGAGCTGCACCTTCGTCGTCGTCTTCGGCAACGCCCCCAGCTCGACCTGCCGACGCTCGAAGGCGAGCGCGCCCCGGTACACCGATCCCGTCTCGCCTTCGGCGCACGAGACCGTGACCACCTGCTCGTCCGCCAGTATCTCGGTCGCGTTGCCGGTTCCGACCACGCAGGGGACGCCGAGCTCCCGGCTCACGATCGCGGCGTGGCAGGTCCGGCCGCCTCGGTCGGTCACGATCGCGGCGGCCCGCTTCATGATCGGCTCCCAGTCGGGATCGGTCATGGCGGCGACGAGCACGTCGCCGGGCTGGAACGTCGCAAGGTCCTGCACGTCGCGGAGACGCCGGGTCGGTCCGACGCCGATCCGCTGGCCGATCGCCGCACCACTGACCAGGCGCTGCCGCGGCGCATCCGCGGGCAGCGAGAAGACTTCGAGCCGGGACCGATGCTCCGCGCGGTGCACTGTCTCGGGCCGCGCCTGGAGAATGTAGAGGCGGCCGTCGGCGGAATCCTTCGCCCACTCGATGTCCATGGGAACCGGGCTACCGGCGCGACGCGAGTAGTGCTCCTCGATGGCGACGGCGAAGCGGCCGAGCTCCAGCGCCTCGCCTTCCGTGAGACTGGCCGCGGCCTGCGCTTCGCGCGGCACTGCGACCCGCTCGGGCTTCCCGTCGGCCCCCAGGGCGAGCTTCCATGTCTTCAAGGCGATCTTGCGCTTGAGGAGAGCCCGGTGACCGGTCCGCAGCGTCGGCTTGAAGATCCAGAATTCGTCCGGATCGAGCTGGCCCTGGACCACCGCCTCGCCCAGGCCGAACGCGCCGTTGACGAGGATGACCTCTCGGAAGCCGCTGTCGGGATCGAGCGTGAACACGACCCCGGAGCTGGCTCGATCGGACGCCACCATCTTCTGGACCACGACCGAGAGAAACACACCGAGATGATCGAATCCGTTCTGGATGCGGTAGACGATCGCGCGATCGGTGAAGATCGAAGCGAAGCAGCGACGGCACGCGCTCAGGAGCGGGGCTTCACCCTGGATCCCCAGGAAGCTCTCGTGCTGGCCGGCAAAGCTCGCCTGGGGCAGGTCCTCGGCGGTGGCGCTCGAGCGGACCGCCACCGTCGGCTCCCCGGGCCCGTATTCCCGCCCGAGGGCTCGGTAGGCGGAGGCGATCTCGTCCTCGAGTCCGGCAGGGAGCGGCGCCGACTCCACGAGTCGGCGCAACTCGGCGCCGGCCACAGCCAGCGCGGCCACGTCTTCGCCGGTCACGCCCTTCAGGATCACCGCGAGCCGATCACGGAGTCCATCATGGTCGAGCAGCGCGCGATACGCGGTCGCCGTGATCGCAAAGCCGTCCGGAACGCGTACGCCGGCCGCGCGGAGCTCGCCGTACAGCTCGCCCAGTGAGGCGGTCTTGCCACCGACGAGCGCGATGTCCGCGAGCCGGATGTCCCGGAGCCACCTGATGAAGGGCGAGGGGCTCAGTCGAGCTCCTCCTCGGGGCGGCCGCACCGGTCACATCGCGTCAGCGGCCAGTCCGTCCCGGCTTCGTCTTGCTCCCCGGCGGCGGCGTGGATCAGCCCACCGCATGGGCAGGGCTCTGGATACTCCTCCAGGCACTCCGGGCACTGGGCATCGCCCTTGATGTGCGTGGTCTCGTCACCGATCACGAAGGGCTCGTGCATCTCTCACTCCCCCGATTCATCGGGCCAGCCCTCGGCTCCGATCAAGGGCACGAAGGCGACGTTCTCGAGATCTTCGGACTCGTATTCGTGACCCTCGGTCCGCGTTACCCGGACGAGGCGCTGTGAGTCTGCCGCGCCCACCGGCATCACCAGCCGGCCACCCACCACTAGCTGTTGCAGAAGCGCGCCGGGCGTCTGCGGAGCCGCGGCGGTCACCAGGATCGCGTCGTAGGGCGCATACTCCGGCCACCCGAGGCTGCCGTCGCCCTCCCGCACGTGGACGGTAGCGTACCCGAGCTGCTCGAGGCGCGCCCGCGCCGCGCTGGCCAACGCGCCGATCCGCTCGACCGTGTACACATCCGCCGCGATCCTGGAAAGCACCGCCGCGCCGTAACCAGAGCCGGTGCCGATTTCGAGCACACGGGCTCCCGGTTTGAGGCGGGCGGCCGCGGTCATGGCGGCCACGATGTACGGCTGCGAGATGGTCTGGCCCTCCCCGATGGGGAGCGGGGAATCGTCGTAGGCCAGGTGTACCAGCGAGGCCGGGACGAACCGATCGCGCGGCACGTCTCGCATGGCCTGCAGCACGAGCGGATCGGTGATGCCCCGCGCCTCGATCTGAGTGGACACCATGCGGGTCCGCTCGGCGTTCGGCATCGGGGCACCACCGTTCTGCATCGGCGTCCTCTACTCGGCCTTGATCGGGATCGTGGTGCCCTTGGCTGCGGGTGTCTTGGGCAGGGTGATGGTCAGCACCCCCTTCTTGACGGCCGCCGTGACCTTGTCGGCATCCACCGCTATCGGTAGCCGGAGGCTCCGAGTGAAGACGCCGTAGGATCGCTCGATGCGGTGGCGGTGCTCGTCCTTCTCCTCCTTCTCCTGCTTCTTCTCGCCCTTGATCGTCAGCAGGTTCTCCTGGAGCTGGATCTGAATATCCTTCTGCTCCATCCCCGGAACCTCGACCGTGCAGACCAAGCTGTCCTTGGTCTCCGAGACGTCCATGCTCGGCGCCCAGTCACCGAGTGCGGGAAGCTCGCTCCACCTGAGCTCCGCCATACGGTCGAACAGCCGATCCATCTCGCTCTTCAGGCTCGTCATCCCCGTCCACGGCATCAACCCACGTATCATGGCGCTTCTCCTCCCTGTAGCAAAGGGGTGTCAGGTCGGACAATCCTCCGCGGGGCTGCATCGGAGGTGCCAGGATGGAAATTGCGGCGATTCGGCCACTTGCAATCGCCGGTCGGCGCCACTCCGAGGCGTTCTCGCCCCGGTTGGGGCCGCGGCACCCCAGGAAGCCTGTGCCCGCCCTTGGCGCCACGCGAGTTTGTCGGCGGCACTTGACTTGCAATCTGATACGGCGATCGAGTTTTCAACGCGAAGGAGGTTCGTCATGCTCGGGAAGATCTGCACCAAACCGGTAGTCACCGCGTCCGCCCAGATGACCGTGGAGCAGGCCGCGAGAGCCATGCGGTCGAAGAACGTCGGGGCCCTCATCGTGGTCAACGCCGGACGACCGGTCGGCATGCTGACGGACCGGGACATCGCGATCGAAGTCGTCGCCAAGGGACTGGACCCCGATACGGCCCGGGTCGGCGACGTTATGCACCGGAAGCCAGTCACAATCCTCCAGGAACAGGGCATCCTGGACGCGGTCAAGACATTCGCGCGGACCGGGATCCGACGACTTCCGGTCGTCACCAAGAACGGGGTCCTGGTCGGCGTCATCGCGGTGGATGACGTCATCGTGCTGCTCGGCAACGAGATGGGCCACTTGGCCGGCGCCCTTTCCGCCGGCCTTCGGCGCGCCTCGTAGATCCGGCGCGCCACGGTCGGGGCAGCCGCGTGCTGAGCACCCGAGCAGTCCGGCCCGACGGGCGAAGCATCGAGGCCGCCGTGCTGGACGTCATCGCGGCGCTCGTTGACGAGCTCGGCGGCCGGACTGGGGACCAGGCCGTCGGGCTCGATGAGGCGTTGGATCGGGAGCTCGGGATCGGCAGTCTCGAGCGCGTCGAGCTGCTCTTGCGCCTGGAGCAACGGTTCGGGGTGCGGCTCGCCGACGCGGTGATGGCCGAGGCGGTCAGCCCGCGCGACCTCGTGACGGCCATCCTGGCGGCCGCGCCTGGACCGGTCGAGGCGGCGCCGACGCCCGTGTCGCCGCTCGGCGAGGCGGCGCCCGCGCCGACGGGAGCCCGGTCTTTGATCGAGGCGCTCGCGTGGCACGCGGAGGCCAGTCCGGGGCGAGTACACATCTTCCTGCGCGAGGAGGACGGACGCGAGCGCCC
The DNA here is from genome assembly GCA_035764725.1 of Candidatus Methylomirabilota bacterium. Lineage (NCBI taxonomy): Bacteria > Methylomirabilota (SeqCode) > Candidatus Methylomirabilota bacterium. Next base: position 4,908 of record DASTYT010000057.1, read on the forward strand.
GATCACGTATGGCGACCTCTGGCGCGGGGCTGGCGCGGTGGCCGCATCCCTGCGGGACCGCAAGCTCGGTCGGGGCGACACCGTGGCGATCATGCTCAGGACCGAGGAGACTTTCTTTCGGGCCTTCTTCGGTGTGCTGTTGGCGGGGGCGATCCCGGTACCCATCTATCCACCGCTGCGCCGCGACCTGATCGAGGACTATGCCCGTCGCCAGGTCGGGATCCTCCAGAATGCGGGCGTGCGGGCCATCCTGACCTTCGCCGAGGCCCAGCGCGTCGCCGCGCTCCTGAGGTCGCGCGTCCCCTCGGTTCGTCACGTCGTCTCCGCGGCGAGCCTCATGGAGCCGCCCCGCTCGGGGCCGGTTGCCGCGGCGGGCTCGGGCGATGCCGCATTGATCCAGTACACATCCGGCAGTACGGGCGAGCCCAAGGGTGTCCTTCTCTCGCATGCCAACCTGCTCGCCAACATCAGAGCCATCGGCGAGGCGATCCGGATTCGCCCCGACGATGTCGCGGTGAGCTGGCTGCCGCTCTACCACGACATGGGGCTGATCGGATCCTGGCTCGGTGCGCTCTATTTCGGGATCCCGATTGCCATCCTCTCCCCCCTGGCATTTCTCTCCCGCCCGGCACGATGGTTACGCGCCATCCATACGCACCAGGCGACCCTCTCCGCCGCGCCCAACTTCGCCTTCGACCTCTGCGCCCGCCGGATCGACGACGAGGAGCTGGCCGGGCTGGATCTGTCCTCGTGGCGCCTCGCCATGAACGGCTCGGAAACGGTGAGCCCCGCGACCATCGATCGATTCACCAGGCGCTTTGCCCCTTGCGGCTTCCGCGCCCATGTAATGTGTCCGGTCTACGGCCTCGCCGAGGCCTCCGTGGCCCTGACGATGCCGCCGCCCGCGACCGGCCCGCGCGTCGACACGGTTGCGCGGCGGGCCTTCCAGGAATCCGGCCGGGCGGATCCCGCCGCCCCAGACGAGCCGAACCCCCTTCTGTTCGTGTCGTGCGGTCGGCCCCTGAGTGGACACGCGGTGCGCATCGTCGATCGCGCTGGCCAGCCGGTTGCCGAGCGCGTCGAGGGAAGGATCGAGTTCCGCGGCCCTTCCGTCACACTCGGGTACTGGCGGAACCCTGCCGCCACCGCGGCGGTCCAACAAGATGGATGGATGGACTCCGGGGACCTCGGCTACTGGGCCGACGGGGAACTATTCATCACCGGTCGGCAAAAGGACCTCATCAAGAAGGCTGGACGGAACCTCTATCCCCAGGAGGTCGAGGAGATCGTGGGCGCGCTCCCTGGCATCCGCAAGGGCTGCGTGGCCGCCTTCGGCGTTCAAGACCCGAGTGTAGGCACCGAACGACTCGTGGTCGTCGCCGAGACGCGGACGGTTGACCACGCGGAGCGCGCACGGCTCCAGGCGGCGGTGATGGACCGGGTGGTCGCAGCGCTCGGGGTGCCGGCCGACGTGGTGGTGATCGCCGACCCCCATGCCGTCCTCAAGACTTCCAGCGGCAAGATCCGGCGAAGTGCCACGCGCGCGGCCTACCTGGCGGGCACGATGGGTCGACCGGCACGCTCCCCCGCCGCCCAGTGGACCCACCTCGTCCTGGGAGCCCTCGGTGCGCGAGTACGGCAGACGATCGGTCGCGTCCCCGCCCTCGGCCGGGCGATCTATCTGGGGGCCATTCTGCTGCCGGCTGTCGCGGCACTCTGGATCCTGGTGCTGCTGGCTCCGAGCGGATCGGCCACCGACCGCCTGGTGCGGCGCTGGTGTCGGCTCATCCTCACGCTCTCTGGCTGTGCCTTACGCCTGGAAGGGACTGAGCATCTCGCGAGGAGCGATGGCCCCATCGTCCTGGCTGCCAACCACGCCAGCTACCTGGACGTCGTGGTCCTCCTGGCCGTGCTGCCGCCGATCTTCCGGTTCGTCGCCAAGCGCGAACTCGGCCGCGCTCCGCTCGTAGGAGCGGTGATCCGCAAGGTCGGACACCTGACAGTGGAGCGTGGCCAGACCTCTCGCAGCGTAGCCGATGCGGAGCGGATCACCCGGGCTTTGCGCGATGGCCAGTCGGTGCTGGTCTTTCCCGAGGGGACGTTCTTTCGACCGCCCGGCATCCTGCCGTTCCGGCTCGGGGCCTTCAAGGCGGCGATTGAGACACGGGCTGCGATCGTCCCGATCACGATACGAGGCACCCGCGAGATCCTGCCGGCGGACAGCTGGCTACCCGTCCCCGGACCGATCACCGTCGCCGTCGGTGCGCCGATCCTGCCCGACGACGAGGGATGGCCCGCGATGATCCGCCTACGCGATCGTACGCGGGCGGAGATCGTCCGGCGGTCGGGAGAGCCACCAGTGGATCATCACGCGACGTTCGCGGCCGGAGCCGGAGGCTCTGATGGCCAGTGACGGGCCGAACTACTCGCGCTTTGGAACCAGCTCGAGCTGACGAAGCCAGACCGCGGCCTCACCATCGCTCGGGGCGTAGTGACCCGATCAAGGCCGGGCCCGAGCCTCGTCTAGAACCGAAGGCGCAGCCCCCCACCCGGCCCCGTGGGTTGCGGGACCGCCGTGGGCACGCCAACCACGACCTCCTGCAGCTCGCCGAGCTCGCCCTCCAGCACCTCGGTCATGCCGCCGTCGCTGAGGCCGAGTCGGAGCGGGACCGCACGGAGTTTCCCGCCGGGGCCGAGCACCCAGGCCTCGCCTGAGACGCCGCGAAGCGTATCGGACCGGGATTCCACAGCGGAGGGAGACGACACCTCGACCGCCGCCCCGGACGGTCGAAAGCGGAGCGCCGCATTGGGGACCTTGAGCACGCCGTCCTTCTGGTCGGTGATGATGCGCACGTTCGCGGTCATTCCCGGCAACAGCCTGAGCTCGGGGTTCGGGGCCGACACCACGACGTCGTAGGTGACGACGTTCTGGACGACCTGGGGCGCCTTCCGCACCTGCACGACCCCCCCCTGAAGGTCAATCCGGGGAACGAATCCACCGTGAACGTTACGAGCTGCCCCACGCGCACGCGACCTACGTCGGCCTCGTCGACGTTGGTGTCCACTTGCATCTTGGTTAGATCCTGGGCGATCTGGAACAATGTCGGAGCCTGCAGGCTGGCCGCCACCGTCTGGCCCACATCCACGTTGCGCGAGACCACGACGCCGTCCACGGGCGCCCTGATGATGGTGTGGTCCAGGTTGACCTGGGCTTGACGCAGGGCCGCCTCGTGCTGGCCGACCTGTGCCAGCGCGTTCTGGAGCTGGGCCTCGGCGACCTCCAGCTGGGCCTTGGCCGACTCCACCGCGGACGCCTGCGCCTGCTCCTGGGCAAGACTCGCCTCATGCTGTGCCACCGCCGAGTCGTAGGCAACCTGCGCGGCGTCGACGTCGGCCTGGGCGATCAGCCCGCTCCGCCCGAGCTCCTGCTGCCGGCCGAGATTCCGGAGACTGTCCGTCACGGCCACCAGGGCCTTGACGGTCTGGGCGTGGGCCGACGCGAGGGCTGCGCGACTGCTGTCCAGGTCCGCCCGGGTCTTCGCGAGCAGCGCTCGCTGGTTGAGCACCGTGGCCCGCGCGGCCGCCACCTCCGCTCGTGCCTGGTTCACCTGGGCATGGAAGATGTCGGGGTCAATCCGTGCGATCACCTGTCCCTTGGTGACCTGCGAATTGAAGTCGGCGTGGAGCTCTTTGATCTGACCCGAGATCTGCGAGCCCACCTGCACGGTGATCACCGCGTTCAACGTGCCGGTGGCCGAGATGCTGGCGAGCAGCGGCCCCCGTGTTACGCGCGCCGTCTGATACGGCGCCGGCCGGCCCGGAAGGCGAAGATAGAGATACGTGCCGGCTCCGGCGGCCAGGAGAAGCGCAATCAGCGCCAGGAGCCAACGGATCGGACGCTGGTTGAGCGCGACCGACGCAGCAATTGGCGCGGTTGCCGGCTTACTCATAGCGGAGTGCATCGATGGGCTTGAGCCGCGAGGCCTTGAGCGCCGGGTAGTAGCCGAAGAAGATCCCGACAGCGCACGCGGAGAGGAACGCGGGCAAGACGGCCGTGACCGAGACGAGCACGCGCCACTGGAACACCATGCCGATTACATAGGAGCCGGCGATCCCCAGGCCGATCCCGATCAGCCCGCCGGCCAGGGAGACCAAGACGGCTTCCACCAGGAACTGCCTCAAGATGTCCCGGCGGCGGGCTCCCACCGCACGGCGCAGGCCGATCTCGCGCGTCCGCTCGGTCACCGAGACCATCATGATGTTCATGATCCCGATGCCGCCCACGACGAGGGAGACGGCGGCCACCGCGGCCAGGAGCAGACTCATGACCCGAGAGGCGGCCTCCTGGCTCGCCAGGATCTCCGACAGATTGCGCACCGCGAAATCGTCGTCCTGATTGGGCTGCAGATGGTGCCGCTGCCGCAGCAGCGTGCGGATCTGCGGCTCGGCCGCCTTCATGCGGTCGGCTTCGCGGACCTTGACCAGGATCGCGCCTACCGCCCGGGCATTGGCCTGGCTGATCCCCAGGATCTTCTTCTTGGCCGTCGAGAGGGGGACGATCACGGTATCGTCCTGATCGTCTCCCTGGGTGCTCTGCCCCTTCCGGGCCAGGACCCCGACGACGGTGACCGGCACCTTCTTGATGCGGATGGTCTGTCCAATCGGGTCGGTGCTGCCGAAGAGGTTCTCCTTCACTGTCTCTCCGAGCAGGACGACCTTCGCGGCGGCATCCAGGTCTTCCTGCCTGAGAAGTCGTCCGGAGACCGCATCCCATCCGCGAGCCTGGAAGTAATCCGGGGTCACCCCCTGGAGCGCGGTCGACCAGTTGGTGTTTCCAAAGACCGTCTGGACGCCGCCGCGCATCACCGGCGCCGCCACCTGCACGCTCGTCACTTCGCGCTGGATCGCTCGCGCGTCGTCCTCAGTAATGGTGAGCTGGCTTCCGGCCCCGAGGCGGACGCCCCCCGCGGTGATGGACCCCGACAGCACGATGATGAGATTCGACCCGAGGCTTCGGATCTGCTCGGACACGCGGGCTTGCGCGCCGGCTCCGATCGCCATCATGGTGACCACGGCGCCCACGCCGATGATCACGCCGAGCGCGGTCAGCGCCGTCCTCAGCTTGTTGACTTGCAAGGCGCCGACCGCCATCTGCAGGCTCGGCCACGCTCTCATGCGGCCTTCCACGCCGGCATCGCCTGAAGGTCGGCCCGCGCCTCCCGCCGATTGTGGACCGGTTCATCACCTATCAGCCGGCCATCACGGAACGTGAGGATGCGCTCGGCATACTGCGAGATGTCCGGCTCGTGCGTCACGACCACCATGGTCAAGCCACTGCGGTGAAGCTCCTGGAGGATCGCCATGATCCCGACGCTCGTGCGGGTGTCGAGGTTCCCGGTGGGCTCATCGGCCAGCAGCAGGATCGGGTCGTTCACGAGCGCGCGCGCGATGGCCACCCACTGCTGCTCGCCTCCGGAAAGCTGGGCGGGGCGATGGTCTTCCCGCCCGGCGAGGCCGACCGCGCGGAGTCTGGCCTGGGCCTTCGCACGCCGCTCGGCGGCCGACACGTCGCTATAGAGCAGCGGGAGCTCGACGTTAGCCTCCGCGCTGATCCGCCCCAGCAGGTTGAACTGCTGGAAGACGAAGCCGATGCGCCGGTTGCGGATCTTCGACAGCTCGTCGTCGTCCAGGCCCGACACGTCGCGCCCTTCAAGGAGATATCGGCCAGCGGTGGGCGTGTCGAGGCAACCGAGGATCGTCATGAAGGTCGACTTGCCCGAGCCCGACGGGCCCATCACGGCCACCATCTCACCAGGCTGGATGGTCACCGACACCCCACGGAGCGCCTGGACCACGTGCGCGCCTAGCGAATAGTCCTTCACCAGATTCTCGGTTTCGATGAGCGGAGCCATGCTCTTCTCTGGAGGATTGCAAGCTGGTTGCCACACCGTAGAGGCGAGAAAAGTCCAGCTCGGACACGCGGTTCCACGATGGGCAGCGCGATCCGCAGCGCACGCTAGTGAGGTTCAATCGCCCCAGGTGTGGCCGACTGCCCCCCAGTAGCAACCGCATCACCACCGAGAACATCTCACACGGATGTCGTTGTCCGCCCCACGTCGCTCAAGGCTGCCACGCCGGGCAGCGGCTGGCCCTCGAGGGCCTTGAGGAACGCGGCCCCGGCCAGCGAAAGATGGCCGAGCTTGTCGGCGACTCCGGCGCGCCGGACCGCAGCGACCGTATCGCCGCCCGCGGCCACGGTCAGGCCTCGCGCGCTGGCCACCGCTTTGGCCAGCTCCTCGGTGCCTGAGGCGAACGGCGCCTGCTCCACCACACCCATCGGCCCGTTCCACACGACGGTGCCCGTATCCTGCAGGGCCCGCTGAAAGCGTGTCACCGTCGCGGGTCCGATATCGAAGCCGGACAGCGCCACGGGCATGTGTTCGGCGGGGACGGAATGCATCCAGTAGCGGTCTCCGGGGTGAACCGCCGCCACGAAATCCTCTGGAAGGAGGACCTGGATCCCGCGGGCAGCTGCATCATCGAGGATCTCCTTGGCAGTGGGGACGAGGTCCCACTCAACCGGCGAGCGGCCGACCTCGAGGCCGCGGGCCCTCAAGAACGTGAACGCCATCGCCCCGCCGATCAGCATTCGGTCCACCTGAGGCACCAGGTTCCGGACGATGCCGAGCTTGTCCGCCATCCTGGCTCCTCCCAGGATCAGAACGAGTGGTCGGCGGGGCTGTGCGAGGATGCGGTCGAGCACCACCAGCTCCCGCTGCATGAGGAGGCCGGCGGCCGCCGGGTGCAGGTACCGCGTGATCGCCACGACCGAGGCGTGCGTCCGGTGCGAGACCGAGAAGGCATCATTCACGTAGCAGTCGGCCAGCCGGGCCAGCGCCTGCGCGAATACGGAATCATTGGCTTCTTCCTCCACGTGGAATCGCAGGTTCTCGAGCAACAAGCACTGGCCCGGCTCGAGGGTCCGGGCCAGCTTCTCCGTGACGGGGCCGACGCAGTCCCGAGCCAGCGGCACCGGTTGCTCCAGCAGCTCCTGCAGGCGGAAGGCGACCGGCTTGAGCGAGTGCCGTGCCTCCCGGCCCTTGGGGCGCCCGAGATGCGATGCGAGCACGACGCTGGCACCGTTACGGAGGCAGCATTCGATGGTGGGCACGACGGCGCGGATGCGCGCGTCGTCGGTGATCTCATCTCCGGCGAGCGGGACGTTGAAATCCGCGCGGAGCAAGACACGTCGGCCTCGCAAGTCGACCTGGACGATCGTCAATTTCATCATCGCGCACCCTGGTCTTAGTTACTTCTCCTCGACGAGGAAGGCCACCTTCACCGTCGCGCGGTACTCGGCGATCTTGTTGTCCTTCACGCCCGGCGTCTATCCCTTCTTGATCTTGGGCTTGGTGGCTCCCCAAATGGCGCGCGGCCCTTCGGCAGCCTGGTGAATCGTCGTGTCCTTGCGAAAGGCAGCGTGGGCGGTCCTCTGTCGCCGACGTACGCGCGCCGGCAGCGCCCCCTGCTCTGACGGTCGGCCCGCCTTAGGGGACCGCGATGCCGGGATGGTCTTCTTGGTCGTGCGCTTTGCCTTCATGACATCCTCCGCTTCTCAGGCCTCGGCGCCCCACTTGCCGGGCCGTGAGATCACACCCTCGTCCAGCATCTGGACCACGGTCTTCAGGACGTCCCCGACCGCGAGGATTCCCGCGACTCGACCGTGCTCGACCACCGGCAACGCGCCGAGAGCGCGGCCTACGGTCATCGTCTGTCGGAAGGTGAGCACCGGCCGGGTCATGACGTCGCGCATGCGCACGACGCCTTCCGGCCAGGTGGGTTCCTCAAGCCCGCGGCGTGCTCGAGCCAGCCGCTTCGGGTTCCGCGTTCGTATGTCGCGAGTGAGAGCTCGCTTCGGATGCCTCATGAGCTCCTCCTTCTGCCGAGAACTTGCAACCGGCCTGCCAAGGCCCGCCCCCGCCTGACATTTGCGAAACACGGCAATGCGTGGCCACGCCGAGCGGAGGCTCCGAGGCGCTCGCGCCCCATCTGGGGCGCGAGTGCCTCCACCGGGCAGGGCTCGCCCCGATCCATGGGCGTCGTTCGCCGCAGGTTTGCCAGGATTCGAGCGCGAGGCATGCGGCTTGCTCCTCCATCCACAGGCCGGTGCACTCAGGCAGCTCGGACCGGCGAGGAGATGATCGAACAATGGGCTATCGATTCACCCGGAGGTGGGGGCAGGCTTCCGTTCTCGTCGGTGCCGGCGTATTCCTGATCGCCCTGCTCCTGGCTTCGTGGCTCGCCCTTTCGAACGGCAATGAGTTCGAGCAGTTCTCCTCGGCCCTTCGCATCATGGCCTTCCTGGTCGTCAGCCTCGTCGGGCTGCTCGTGGGCGGCACCATGGTCGTGGCGGGGCAGCTCATCTGCGTGATGCTCGACCAGCGTGAGCTGCTGGCAAGGATCCACGAAGCTCTCACGAAGGGCGGCCGCGCAGGGATCACCGACCGCTGACGTTGCGCGCCAGGAACCCTTCGACGACAGACGCCAGCGTAGGCACGCCGGCGTCCGCGAACTCGTAGCGAGCCCGCACGACCGGCGTCCGGAGGTGGATCAGCGCCGCCAGATCGAGCGGCGTGGCGGCCACCACCACGTCCGCGCCGGCCCGATCGATCGTCTCGCGCAGTGCCTCGAGCTGCTCGCGGTCGTAGCCGACCGCGGGCAACACCGGACCGATGTGCGGATATCGAGCGAAGAGCGCGCGGATGCTCGGTGGCGCGGACGCCCGTGGATCCACGATCGCGCCAGCGCCGGCGGTGGTGGCCGCGACGTAGCCGGCGCCGTACGGCATGCCCCCGTGCGTAAGAGTCGGTCCATCCTCGACCACCAGGACTCGACGGCCTCGTACGACCCCGGCGTCGTCGAGGCGCACCGGCGAGGCCGCCCGCACCACGATCGCCCGGTCGTTGATCGCGCGGACCTCCTCAACCACGGCCTGCGCGCCGGCCGCCGACGCGGCGTCGACCTTGTTGACGACGATCACGTCGGCCATGCGAAGCACCGCCTCGCCGGGGTGGTAACCGTCGGCCTGCCCTGGCCGGAGCGCGTCCGCCATCACGATGTGCAGGTCCGGCCGGAGGAAGGGGAAGTCGTTGTTGCCGCCATCCCACACGATCAGGTCGGCTTCCCGCTCGGCGCGCTCGACGATCGCCGCGTAGTCCACGCCGGCGAACACCACGTTCCCGGCGGCCAGGTGCGGCTCGTACTCCTCGCGCTCCTCGGCCGTGCATTGCGCCGCCTCGAGATCCTCCCGTCGCGCGAAGCGCTGCACGCGCTGGCGCTCCAGATCGCCGTAGGGCATCGGGTGGCGTAGCACCGCGACGCGGTGCCCTCGCGCGCGGAGCCATCCGCCCAGCCACCGAGCGACCTGCGACTTCCCGCAGCCGGTCCGGATGGCCGAGATCGCGATGACCGGCACCTGTGCGCGGAGCATCGTTCGCCGCGGGCCGAGCAGCGCGAAGTCCGCGCCGGCAGCCAGCGCCCGGGACGCCAGGTGCATGACGGTCGCATGGGAGACATCGCTATAGGCGAACACCACTCGGTCCACCTGCTCGCGGCGGCAGATCGTCTCGAGCTCCGCTTCGTGCTCGATCGGGATGCCGTCCGGATATCGCGGACCAGCGAGCGCGGCGGGATACCGGCGATCGCTCAGCCGGGGAATCTGGGCCTGGGTGAACGCGACGACGTGGACATGCGGATCATCGCGATAGACCAGATTGAAGTTGTGGAAGTCGCGGCCGGCGGCGCCCAGGATCACGATACGGGTAGGCACACCGCTCACCAGAGGAACGGGTTCGTCGCTTCGTCGACTTCGTGGCCTGCCCGGAGACCGGTGAACACATCCCGCTCGGTCAAGATGCCCACGAGCCGCCCATCCACCACGACCGGCAGGCTTCCGATCCGTCGCTGGAACATCGTGAGGGCTGCCTGCACCAGGGTGGTCTCCGGATGAGTCGTCACGACCGACCACGTCATCACGTCGCGGACTCGCGGCGCCTTCACGCGTTGCGGCTCCCATCCGACCTGCTCCGCCAGCGCGGGCATGAACGCGGCATGTCGCAGATCACGGTCTGTCACGATGCCGAGCACCTGCCCCGCGGGACCGACCACCGGAAGATGGCGCACGACCTTGCTGCGCATCAGCTCGGCAGCCTCTCGCACCGGCGTGTCAAGTCCCACCACCGCTGGCTGCTTCGTCATCACATCGCCGACCTTCATGGCTTCCTCAGGGAGGCTCCCGCTCTCATGGCCGCTCCTCCAGGCATTCCTGCACCTGCATTGTGAGACGGAAGATCCTCGTCTGCACACGATCTAATCACCGGAGGCGAGTCAGCTCGTCGCGCGGTGACCATTCGAACCGCGCGGACTTGCCCGCGCGATAGGCGGCCACCCCGCGGCCACGCTCCACCGCCCCGATCACCGCCGCGGGCACGTCGCGGCGCCTAAGGGCTCCGAGCGCCGCATCCGCCCGACGCTTCGGGATTGTGAGCAGCAGCGCGCCCGAGGCGATCAGCCCGAGCGGCCGAAGGCCGAAGTGAGCGCAAAGGCGGCTGGTGAGAGGGTGGACGGGAATGCGGTCCAGGTCGACAACCAGCCGCCGGCCCGAGGCGGTGGCGAGCTCGAAAAGGGCCGCGGCGACTCCTCCCTCGGTGGGATCGTGCATCGCCGTCGCCCCCGCCCGCGCCGCGAGCAAAGCCTCCCGGACCACCGAGATGCCGGGTCGGTGGTTGAAGCGAGCCGCCTCGTGCCGCTCGCGCCGGCCGAGCAGGCGCTGGGCCTCGCCGGCGAACCGGCGGGCGAGAATCGACGTGCCCTCGATGCCGGCGAACGCGGTCATGACGATGACGTCTCCGACGCGGGCTCCCGCCGCGGTCACCAGCCGTTCCTTTGGGACCACCCCCTGCATGTCCCCGGCCACGATCGGCTGCGTCACGGCGCTGGAGATCTCGGTGTGACCGCCGGTCACCGCGATGCCGAGCCCCCGCGCGCTCCGATCGATGTCGCGGAAGATCCGCCGCACGACCGCGGGCGCGGTGCGGGGCGGCACGATGATCGTGGACTGGAACCATGCCGGCCGGGCCCCCATGACCGCCACGTCGTTGGCGTTGACGTGCACGACGTACCAGCCGATTTCCTCGACGGTGAACGTCACCGGATCGCTCTTGAGGATCAGGTACTGCCGTCCGAGATCGATGACCGCAGCGTCGAGGCCGAAGGCCGGGCCCAGGACCACGCGACGATCGGATGCGCCGCGATAGCGGAGCAGGCCGCGCAGCATGGACGGCGGCAGCTTACCGGGAAGCAGGGCCATGGACTCGGCCGGGTACGTCACTTGTAACAATATAGAGAGTATGGGAACCGTGACCATCTTCCTGTGCGGCGACGTCATGACGGGACGCGGCGTCGACCAGGTCCTGCCGCACCCGAGTGATGCCCGCCTCCACGAGGAGTACGTCAAGGACGCCCGTCAGTACGTGCGGCTGGCCGAGGCCGCGAGCGGACCGATTCCCCGTCCGGTGGGTTTCTCGTACATCTGGGGTGACGCGCTCGAGGAGCTGGCGCGCATCTCGCCGGAGGCGCGCGTCGTCAACCTGGAGACCAGCATCACGCGGAGCGACGATCGCCGGCCGGGCAAAGGGATCCACTACCGGATGCACCCAGACAACGTCGGATGCCTCGCCGCCGCCCGGATCGACGTGTGCGCGCTGGCGAACAACCACGTGCTCGATTTCGGCGAGGCCGGCCTGCTCGAGACCATCGACACGCTGGCCGCGGTCAGCGTGCGAGGCGCAGGCGCGGGGCGTACGCTCGCACAAGCGCGCGAGCCGGCAAGCGTGGGGATTCCGGGGGAAGGCCGGCTGTTCGTCTTCGCGTTCGGTGACCCGTCTAGCGGCATTCCCTCGAGCTGGGCCGCCACCGACGACGCGCCCGGAATCGACGTGCTGCCCGATTTGTTGGAAGCGACGGCCGGCGAGATCCTGGAGCGGGTCCGGTCGGTGAAGCAAGCGCGGGACATCGTCGTCGCGTCCATCCACTGGGGCGGCAACTGGGGCTATCAGATCCCCGCGGCTCAGCAACAGTTCGCGCGGTGGCTCCTCGATGGAGGGGTCGATATCGTCCACGGCCATTCCTCCCACCACGCCCGGCCGATCGAGCTCTACCGGGGCAAGCTCATCCTCTACGGTTGCGGCGACTTCCTCGACGACTACGAGGGCATCGTCGGCCACGAGGAGTTCCGTGGCGACCTGGCGCTGATGTACTTTCCCACGGTCGAGCCGGAGACGGGCCAGCTTAAGAGCCTTCGCATCACGCCGATGCAGATCCGGAACCTCCAGCTCAACCGCGCCCGCGCCGCCGACGCCGAGTGGCTCGCCTGCACCCTCGACCGGATTAGCCGGCCATTCGGCGCGCAGATCAAGCTCACCGATGACGGGACTCTGGCGCTCCGACCCAGCTGAGGGCGTCAGCGCGGCAGCACGATCTCGAAACGCTCCCAGGGCATGGCGGTCCACGTCTCGGTCTGCCCGTGACCATACGAGCGGATGATCATCACCACTTTGGCGGCGATGATCTCGTCTGGGGCCTCGAAGATGTCCATGTAGTCATACGGGCCCAGGATCGCGTAGTTGGCCACCCACTTCGCCTGGGGACAGTCCCTCCGGACGTGATCGGCCACCACCTTCTCGAGGCGCTTCAGCTCCCCCGGAGTCTTGACGGCCTCGGGGGTGAGTCGGGTCAGCACGACGTATGTCGGCATGGGAATCCTCCTTTCTTCGTCACGACACCGCGAGGTCCGACGTGCGGACCCACGCCGGGCGCTCTCGGACACTGCGGAGAATCTCGAATACCCGCCGAGGGGTCCCGAGGTCAGACCACACGAGCCGCGGCATCTCTGTCACGGCCAGGAACGGCGGACATGGCTCCAGGATCGCGTGGGAGAAATTGGCCTTCGGCATCAGCGTGTAGGCCTGGTGCAGCGCCCAGGCCTCCTCGGCGGTTCCAAAGAAGGCACCCGCTCGCCCGAGTCGGTCGTTCACCTCCGGGACGGCCTCGTGACCGGCCCGGATAAAGGTCGCCACCTTGCCCACGAGGACGAAAGTGTTCCAGAGGCAACCGGCTTCGAAACAGATGCGAGCTCTCTCCTCTGATGGCTTCTCCCAGAAGCGACGAACCTCCCAGATCCGGCGATCGGGATCCGAGTCGAGCAGTCGTCCCTGCTCGATCCAGCCGTATTCCACCTCGGGTCGGGATGCGCGAGCGCCGACGAGCACGAGCCGCTCTGGGTGCTGCTCGATCCACGCGGCGAGCTCCTCGATGTGGACCATGAATGTCGCCGGCTCCGAGATGAAGTGATCGGAGGGAAACACAGCAGCGATCGCGCCGGGGTCCCGCCTGGCGATCCAGTGGACCGGCAAGAGAATCCCGGCCGCCGTGCTGCGGTCGGCCGGCTGGACCAGCACGTGGGGGCGTTCGGGTCCCCCACCGGGCTTCCCGAAGTACGGCGCGTGACTGCGCAGAGTGACCACCACGGTCCGGGCCGGAGCGATCCCGAGGGCAACCCGATCGAGAGTCTGCTGGAGCAGCGTTCGGTCCCCGAGAACCGGGAGGTACTGCTTCGGGCGGTGGTCACCACAGATGCGCTGGGACAAGGTCCGAAGCCTCACCCCCTCGCCGCCGGCCAGCACGACCCCCCAGAGTTGTCGATCGCTCATGTCGCGTTCGCTGATCTCAGTCCCGCAGCGAAGAGCATTGCCCGTGCCAGCCTCGCTCGCCTTGCGCGAGCGAGGCGACATCCTCGTGCCGTCGGTGACTTGCTGCTCGCAGCCGTGTCGCCGCCGCGTTCCTCTCGATGGGGCGCCTTCGCCACACTGGGGCGTGCGTGCCGACCTTCTGGGCCGCAGCGGCCAGGCCGGGCGAGCTTGCCGCCGGCTCACACCCCCAGCTCTGCGCGAACCCGGAGGTAGTGGAGAATCTGCTCGCGGCCGATCATGCCGACCAGCTCGCCAGCCTGGACCACCGGCATCTGGGCGACGTCGGCGTTGTCCATCTGCTCAAGGGCAGCCAGCAAGTTCGTCGCCGGTTCCACCATGGTCACCTTGCCGGCCGGAGTCATGACCTCGCCGACCATGACTCTCGGCCACCGGTCCTTCGGGACCGTCTTGATCTCGTGCACCGTCAGCAGCCCCGCGAGGCGTCCGTCCTCGGTCACCATGAAGCAGCGTCGGCCCGCCCCCAGCACTTCCTCTCGAACCACGCGGTCGAGGCTCCAGGCCCGTTCGACCCGCCGGCAGTCACGTGTCATGACCTGGCCCACCGTCACATCGGACAGCGTCTCGCGCAGGTTGCCCTCGGCGTGGCTGACCGCGGCCGCATTCTGGAGAAACCAGCCGATGAAGGTAATCCACATGCCGCCGATGACATCGCCGCGCATCACGTTCAAGATGCCCCACCCGATGAATCCGAAGGCCACGAGCTGGCCAATGGCCGCTGCGGCCTCGCTGGCGCGTCGAAGGCTCCCGGTCCAGCGCCAGACCAGCGCGCGAAGCAGCCGCCCGCCGTCCAGCGGGAAGCCGGGGACCATGTTGAAGATCGCCACCCCGAAGTTGATGCGGGCCAGCCAGATCGCGGGCGCGGCCAGGATCGGGACGTCGCGGACGACCTGCCAGGCACCGGCGAATAGTACCGCCAGGAGCATGCTCGTGATGGGGCCGGCGATCGCGATCCGGAGCTCTGCGCCCGGTCCATGGGGCTCTCGGGCAATCTGAGCGACCCCACCGAAGATGAAGAGCGTGATGCTGCGGATCGGAATTTGATTGCGCAGCGCCACCCAGGAGTGCCCGAGCTCGTGGATCAGAACCGAGGCAAAGAGCGCCAGCGCGGCGACCGCGCCGACCGCCCAGTAGGTCCCGGTCGACCATCCGGGATACTCGTGCGGAAAGTACCCGGAGGCCAGGGACCAGGTCACGAGGCCGAAGATCAGGAGCCAGCTGACGTGAACCCGGATGGGGATACCCCAGACCTGGAGGACCTGGAATCTATTCTTCATGCGGTCACCACCTCCTCGATCGAGGGCACGTTCACATCGAGCGCTCCGCGCGCGACGCCAGTGCCGGCAGCAAGCGCGATGCCAGTGGGGCGGCAGCTCCCTTGCTGAGGCAGCCGTGCCCCGTGGCCCGCGCGCGCGGCGACCTATAACCTCCTGAGCAGAAGCCGGTTCCTCAGTGGCACCGACCTTGCTCCCGCTCGAATGAGCATGACTGGTCCTACGAGTCTGCCGCCCGGCGGGCGGCGAGAAAGGCCGCTCGAATGATCAGGAAGATCGGTGGCAGATACGTCGTGGTATCGGAGACGACCGGACGGAGGTTCGGCACCTACGACACGAGGGCCGAGGCGGAGCGGCGACTGCGCCAGATCGAGTTCTTCAAGCACCTGAGAAGTCGGTCCCCCCGCCGGGGCGCCGTCTGGTCCTATCGGTAGCCGGAGCGCCGGCAGGTCACGCATGGCGCGCAAGCCGGTGGTCCTGGTGACCGGCGCGGGAGGCGAGGTCGGGCACGGCCTGATCCATCACCTTGCGGCCCTCGGCAACTACGACGTCCTGGCGCTCGACGTGCGGGCGATGGACGAGGAGGTGGCGCAACACTGCGTGGCAACCCGGGTCGGCGACGTGCTCGACCGCCACCTGCTCGACCGGCTGCGGAGCGAGTTCGAGATCTCGGCCGTCTTCCATCTGGCGGCACTCCTGTCCACGCGTGCGGAGTTCGTCCCAGAGACGGCCCACGAGGTGAACGTCGAGGGCACGCTCAATCTGCTTCGGCTCGCGGTGGACGAGGCCCGCTCCCTCGGCCGCCCGGTCAAGTTCCTGTTCCCGAGCTCGATCGCGGTGTACGGGCTGCCGGATCTCGACACGAAGCGGGTGGCCGGCCGGGTGACCGAGGCGGCGTGGCTTCAGCCGATCACGATGTACGGCTCCAACAAGCTATATTGCGAGCACCTGGGCCGCTACTTCGGGCGTCACTACCGCCAGCTGGCCTCTGGCGAGGTGAGCGGCGTCGACTTCCGGGCTGTTCGCTTTCCCGGACTGATCTCGGCCTTCACCGTACCGAGCGGCGGCACGAGCGATTACGCATCGGAGATGATCCATGCGGCCGCGCAGGGACGCCCCTATGCTTGCTTCGTCCGCGAAGACACGCGTATCCCGTTCATGGCCATGCCCGACGCGGTCCGTGCCCTGATGGACCTGCTCGAAGCGCCGGCCGATGCCTTGACGAGCACCGTGTACAATGTCGCGGCCTTCAGCCCGAGCGCGGGCGAGCTCGCCGAGCTGGTGCGGCGGGCATTCCCGGAAGAGCGGATCACGTTCACGCCGGACGGACGCCGGCAGGCCATCGTCGACTCGTGGCCGGAGGACATCGATGACGCACGGGCCCGGAAGGACTGGGGGTTTCGACCGACCTACGACCTCCGGCGCACGTTTGAGGAATACCTGACCCCCAACATCGCGCGGCGCTACGCTGCGCGCTGAGCGACTGGCGGCCAAGCGGCCCGCGGAGACGGACAATGTACGGTCAAGTCAGGCAGCGGCTTCAGGCCGAGCTCGAGGCCATCCGCGAGGCGGGCCTCTGGAAGGGCGAGCGGCTCATCGAAGGGCCGCAAGGAGCCCGAGTGGCGGTGGCCGGGCGTGAAGTGCTCAACTTCTGCGCCAACAACTACCTCGGGCTGGCCAACGAGGCGACGCTCGTCCGCGCGGCGCAAGAGGGGCTCGCCCGCTGGGGGTTCGGGCTCGCGAGCGTGCGGTTCATCTGCGGCACCCAAACGATCCACACGCAGCTGGAGGCCGCCATCGCACACTTCCTGTGGACGGAGGACGCCGTGCTCTACACGTCGTGCTTCGACGCCAACGGCGGCCTCTTCGAGACCCTCCTCGACGAGCCCGACGTGGTCATCTCAGACGCGTTGAACCACGCCTCGATCATCGACGGCATCCGCCTGTGTCGCGCCCAGCGCCGCCGCTATGCCCACGGCGACATGGCCGAGCTCGCGCGCCTCCTCGGCACCACGCGTGAGGCGAGGACGCGGCTGATCGTGACCGATGGAGTGTTCTCCATGGACGGCGACGTGGCGCCCCTGGCCGCGATCTGTGATCTGGCCGACCGGTACGACGCGCTCGTGATGGTAGACGACAGCCACGCGACGGGCTTCTTCGGGGCAACGGGCCGCGGGACCCCCGAGCACTGCGGGGTGGCCGGGCGTGTAGACATCATCACCTCGACGTTTGGCAAGGCGCTCGGCGGAGCCAGCGGAGGCTTCACGGCGACCCGGGCCGAGATCACGGCGCTCCTGCGCCAGCGCTCCCGGCCCTATCTTTTCTCGAACACGCTGCCGCCGGCCCTGGTCTCGGCGTCCCTCGCCGGCCTGGTGCTCCTCTCCACGTCCGCCGAGCGCCGCGAGCGGCTCGCGGCCAACACGCGCTGGTTCCGCCGGGCCATGACCGAGGCGGGCTTTGGGATCCGGCCCGGCGATCATCCGATCGTGGTCATCATGCTGGGCGATGCCCGGCTTGCGCACCGGATGGCGGCGGATCTATTCGCCGAGGGGATCTACGTGGTCGGCTTCTCTTACCCGGTGGTGCCGAAGGACCAGGCGCGAATCCGGGTCCAGATCAGCGCCGCCCACGGCCCGGCCGATCTCGAGCGTGCGGTGGCCGCCTTCGTCAAGGTCGGCCGCGCTCACGGGGTGATCTGACCCCTGGGCCAGCCGCCCACCTTTCCCGCGATGGGACCTGGCAGACCGCCGAGCCTTCCGCTTGCGTCCGATGAGAGGCGGCTTCTGGCCCCGAGAGAGCGCGCGGAGGGTCGGCCGACCGACGGTGACGGCGTCCGGCCGATGGCGAGGGGAGTTCTGGGCTCCTCACGCGAGATCGCGCTTCTTCGCCTCGAACTCCTCCTTGTTGATCTCGCCGCGTGCGTACCGCTGTCGAAGGATGTCGAGCGCGGTATCGGCCGGGCGCGTCTCCCTGCCCTGGCTCATCAGCCATCGGATCCCCAGCACGAAACCCACGATCACCACGGTCCAGAACACGAGCATCATCGCCATCATCACGACGCCCCACGCCCCCCAGACGCTCCACATCGAAGGGTGCATACCCCATCCCCATTCGTACGCGCGCTCTTGCGCCGCAGCCGGAGGCGGCGTGAGCCACGGCGCGATTTCCGTCGGCAGGACCCTTGTAAATTCCATACACCCTACCTCCTCGGAGCGCATTCCTCGACATTCGCGTTCGTGCCCGGCCATGGCAAGCTGCCACTACGCCCGCATGCTCATCCTCGCCAACGCGGCCTTACACGTGGTGCGGCTTCTCTATTTCATGGCGCCCGCGTACGCGGCCAACATGGCGCCCCCGTTCGTCCGGTACTGGAAGGGATGGAACCGGCCGCTCAGCCGACGGTGGCTCGGCCAGCACAAGACGGTCATCGGCGTCGGCCTCGGCGTGCTCGCGGCGGTCGCGGTCACCTTCGTCCAGTCCCGCATTCCCTGGTCGGGAGGTCTCGTCTCCTACCATGATTGGGCGGGGCTGGGCTTGCGCTTCGGCGTGGGCGCCATGGCCGGCGATGCGCTCAAGAGCTTTGCGAAGCGCCGGCGCGGGATCGCGCCGGGGG
Organism: Candidatus Methylomirabilota bacterium; assembly: GCA_035764725.1. Classification (NCBI taxonomy): domain Bacteria; phylum Methylomirabilota (SeqCode); species Candidatus Methylomirabilota bacterium. Next base: position 23,621 of record DASTYT010000057.1, read on the forward strand.
CGCCGTGGATCCCCTGGGATCAGCTCGACTTCGCGCTCGGCGCGCTGATGCTGGTCTGGGGCCGGGCCCCGCTGGCGTGGGTCGATGTGGCGACGATCCTCGTCGCGACGGTGGCTGGGCACATTCTCGTCAACCACATCGGTTACTGGCTCGGGATCCGAGACGTGAAGTGGTAGATACGTGGGGCGCATCGCGCCAGGCCCGCGGCGCACGGGCGTCAGTCTCCGTACGCCATCACGACGTATTGCTGGAGCATGCGCTGGGTATTGAAGAAGGACGCGTTGAAGGCGATGGTCGAGCGCATCAGCCTCGGCCACTGGTCCCCCGCGTCGTGGTAGAGCGGCATCACCTGCTTCTCCAGCGTCCAGTAGAGATCGGCGGCATCGTCGGCGTCGCTGCGCTCCGCCGTCGACCCCCTCCGGGGCCCGATCGCCCATCCGGTGATGCCCTCGACGTAACCCTCCACCCACCAACCGTCCAGGATGCTGAGGCTCGGCACGCCGTTGTGGGCCGCCTTCATCCCGCTGGTCCCCGAGGCCTCGTGCGGGGGACGCGGCGTGTTCAGCCACACGTCGACGCCGGCGGTCAGTAGCACGCCCAAAGCCAGGTCATAGTTGCCGAGATAGGCGATCCTCACTTCGGGGACGAGATCCCTTCCCCACTGGACGATGCGGCGGATGAGGGCCTTCCCGCTGTCGTCACGCGGGTGGGCCTTCCCGGCGAACACGATTTGCAGCCTGCCATGCTCCCCGGCGAGCCGACGCAGCCGGTCACGGTCGTGGAAGAGTAGGTCGGGCCGCTTGTAGGCGGTGGCCCGCCGGGCAAAGCCAAGGGTGAACAGGTCGCGGTCGAAGCCGGCGTTGGTTCGCTCGTTGACGTCGGCGACCAGCCGCTGCTTCGCCTCCCGGTGGGCGAGGCGAATCGCCTCGAAGGGAATGCCGATGGCGTAGCGCAAGGAGAAGCTGTCCTTTCGCCAGTCCGGCATGTAGCGGTCGTAGAGGGCGGCGAACGACGGCGCGGTCCACGTCGCGGAGTGCACACCGTTGGTGATGGACCCGATCGGGTAGTTCGTGAACATCGAGTGGGAGACTTCGCCGTGCCGCTTGCTGACGCCGTTCACGTAGTGGCTCAGGGTGAGCGCAACCCGCGTCATGTTGAGCTCGTTGTCGCAGCAGCCCAGCACCGTGAGCGCGTTCACCCGGGCCGCCCCGAGCACGCTCCGCGCCAGCTCGATCGAGAAGCGGTCGTGGCCGGCGGGGACAGGCGTATGCGTGGTGAAGACGCACTGGCGCTTCGTGCGCTCGATGGCGGCCGCCCGGTCGCCCGGCGTGCGCGCGAGCTCCTCGGCGAACAGCTCCAGCGCGAGGAGAGACGAGTGGCCCTCGTTCAGGTGGAATCGGTCGACGCGGTCGTAGCCCAGCGTCCGCAACATCCGGACGCCCCCGACGCCCAGGATCAGCTCCTGACAGAGGCGGTACCGGTCGTCGCCGCCGTAGAGGTGATCGGTCAGGCGCCGGTCAGCGGGGTCGTTGTCGGGCACGTCCGCGTCGAGCAGGAGCACCGGGACCGACGAGCCCCCGGCGCCGGCAACCGTGTATCGCCAGGCTCGCAGGTTGACCGCCCGGCCCTCCACCTCCGCGATGCACGCGCCGGCCACGGGCTCCAGGAGATCGTCGACCGGCCACTCGACCGGCTCCTCGTGCTGCTCGCCCTGGGCGTCGAGACGCTGGTAGAAGTAGCCCTTCCGGTGCAGCAACGTCACTCCGATCATCGCGAGGCCGAGGTCAGCGGCACTCCTTAGCGTGTCGCCCGCCAGGATGCCAAGCCCGCCACTGTAGGTGGGAATCCGGCTCTCCAGGGCCACCTCCATCGAGAAGTAGGCGATCACTGAGCGGCCTCCCCCGCCTCGCCGGTACGGATCCGAGTCGGCCCCACGAGCGAGAGCACGAACACCTTGCGGTCGCCCGGGGACCCGGTCCGGGCGACCTCGCAGATCGTGGAGACCATCGAGTCGACGAGCTGGTCGGACATCACGATCTCGAGTTTCGCGTTCGGGATGAGATCGATCGTGTAGCTGGCGCCATCTTGGTACGCGGTCCGCTCAGGCTCGTGACCCAGTCCACGCACGTCGCTGACCGTCATCCCGCCAACGCCGAGGGCGCTCACCGCCTCCTTCACCTCGTCGAGCCGCCAGGGCCTGATCACCGCCTCCACCTTCCTCATCCGCGTGCTCCATCATCGCCCGATCGGCAGAGGGACTCCAGCACCCCGAAGCGCTACGCCGTCGGCGACGCGGCCGGCGAAGCCACCGGCTGCATGGTCGGGTCCGCGCTCCACGGGAGCGCATCGTAGTGGGTCCGGCTCTCCTCCTCGCGGCCGCGCACGACACGGCGCCCGGTGAGCACGCCGCGCGTCTCGGTCACCACGGTGCGCTGGCCTTCGCCGCGGGCGTCGGTATGGAAGTACACGACGACCCAGTCGTGCGTCTTGCCGAGCTCGTGGGCTCGGGCGGTGTTGGAGAACAGCGCCGTGAGCTGCCAGGGCCCTCGCTCGGTGTGGAGAATCGGCAGCCACGCCTCGCCCGAGGGGTTGAAGCGGCGCGGCGCGATCCGGGATAGTCGGCCGGCGGTGGCAGCCTCCCGGTACTCGCGGTCCACATCGAGCAGAACCGCCACCGGAGGCTCGGGCGTGGTGGCGTCCCGGACCCGCAGGCCCGATCGCCCCAGCATGCTCGCCAGCGCGGCCCGCAGCGCGGCGGCGCGGCGAGGGCCGATGCCAGGAACCGCCGCCAGGCGGCCGTCGTGCGCGGCCACCTCGACCCCTTCTAAGGTGTCGACGTGCAGCGTGTCGTGGAGGCGCCGCGCCAGCGTCGGGCCCACGCCGGGGATCGCTCGGAAGAGCCTCTCGGGGTCGAGGGTGCCCCGGAGGCGCTCGAGCTGGCTCCAGCGCCCGGTCCGCAACATCTCCGCGACGGAGGCCGCGATGCGCGGGCCGATGCCGGGCAGAGCGTCGAGGCCCTCGATGCCGTCGCGCTCGTAGATCTCGCGCAGATCCTCCGGGTGACCGGCCACCGCCTGGGCGGCCTCGCGGTAGGCGCGGACCCGGAACGGATTGGCCCGCTGCCGTTCGAGCAGCTCGGCGGCCTCGCGGAGCCGGTCGCCGATGAGCTGATTGGTCGCGCTCACGACCGCGCGGACGCGCCTCGCCCCGCCTCCCGGACGACGTAGCCCCGCTCCTCGAGCGCCTTCACGGCCGGCCCCGGGTTGATGGTGGCCAGGCGCAGCACGACCTCGCGCTGGCCGTCCGGACCGCGCAGCGTCACGAGGCTCGAGATCCGGGCGCCGGTCCCCTCGACGGCGTGCGTCAGGTCACCCAGCCCAGCCTGCGGATCGCGCAGGATGATGTCCAGGCGGCTCGACGGCTCGAGGACGCCCATCGCCCGCACGAACAGATCGAGCACGTCGGTCTCGGTCACGATGCCCACGAGGCGTCCGCCCTCGGTGACGGGCAGCGCGCTGATCTTCTGCGTCGTCATCAGACGGGCCGCGTCCTCGACCGTGAATATCGGCGCGACCGTGGTCACGGTGCGCTGCATGATCTCGGCGGCGGTCAATCGCTCGCGGGCCTGCTCGAGCGCGGCGCCGGCCGTGCCGGACGCGGCCAGCGACACCATCGCTTGCTTGACGTCGCGGTCGGAGATGATGCCGACCAGCGCTCCGTCGTCGACCACCGGCACGTGCCGGAAGCCGCGCGGCTGGAGCAGGCGGAGCACCTGCGTCAGCCGCGTCTCGGGAGTGACCGTGACCACGTCACCCCGCATGATGTCCTTGACGAGCACGGCTTACATGTCCTCCATCCCGTGCGGGGCCGCGGACGCTTCCTTTTTCTCCGGCACCTCGGTCAGGGTGGCCTCGGTCAGCAGGAGCAGGCTCGCCACCGAGACCGCGTTCTCGAGCGCGATCCGGACCACCTTGGTGGGGTCGATGATGCCAGCCTCGACCAGATCGACGTACTCCTTGCGGGCGGCGTCGAAGCCCATGCTTCCCTTGCCCGCGCGCATCTGGTTGACCACGACGCCGCCGTCGACGCTCGAGTTCTCGGCGATCTGGCGCGTGGGCGCCTCGAGCGCGCGCCGGAGGATCTGGAGACCCGTGCGCTCGTCGCCCTCGGCCTTGCCTTCCTCGCGCTCGACGGCCTCGATCGCCCGCAGCAGCGCGAGCCCGCCGCCCGGCACGATGCCCTCCGCCACCGCGGCCTTGGTCGCGCTGATCGCGTCGTCGAGGGCCTCCTTCTTACTCTTCATCTCCGATTCCGACGGCGCCCCCACTCGGATCACCGCTACCCCGCCCGAGAGCTTGGCGAGCCGCTCCTGGAGCTTCTCCTTGTCGTAGTCGCTGGTGGTCTTCTCGATCTGGGCCCGGATCTGCTGCTTGCGTCCCTCGATGCGGGCCTTGTCGCCGGCGCCCCCGATGATGGTGGTGTTGTCCTTGTCCACGACCACGCGCGTGGCCCGGCCGAGATGTTCGATCGTGAGGTTCTCGAGCTTGACGCCGATCTCCTCGGCGACCACACGGCCGCCGGTCAGGATCGCCATGTCCTCGAGCATCTCCTTGCGCCGATCGCCGAAGCCCGGGGCCTTCACCCCGACGCACTTGAGCGTGCCGCGGATCTTGTTGACGACCAGGGTGGCCAGCGCCTCCCCCTCGACGTCCTCGGCGATGACCAGGATCGAGCGCCCGGCCCGCGCCACCTGCTCGAGAATCGGCACAAGGTCCTTCATGACCCCGATCTTCCGGTCGGTGAGCAGCAGCAGGACATCCTCCAGAACCGCCTCCATCTTCTCGGCGTCGGTGACGAAGTACGGCGAGAGGTAGCCGCGATCGAACTGAAGGCCCTCGACGACTTCCAGCTGGGTTTCGGTGGTCTTGGATTCCTCCACCGTGATCACGCCCTCGTTGCCGACCTTCTCCATGGCGTCGGCGACCAGCTCGCCAATGCCCGGATCGTTGTGGGCGGAGATGGTGGCGATCTGCGCCTTCTCGAGCCGGCTCTTGACCGGGCGGGACAGCATCTTGAGTGCTTCGATGGCCGCGCGAGTGCCGCGATCGAGTCCCCGCTTGAGATCCACCGCGCTGGCCCCCGCCACCACGTTGCGCACGCCGTCGGCGAAGATGGCCTGGGCCAGGATCGTCGAGGTGCTCGTGCCGTCGCCCACCGCGTCCCCGGTGCGCTCCGCGGCCTGCCGGATCATCTGCACGCCCAGATTCTCCACATTGTCCTTGAGCTCCATCTCCTTGGCGATCGTGACGCCGTCATTGCAGACCACCGGCGCTCCGAAGCGCTTTTCCAGCAGGACGCACTTGGACTTGGGGCCGAGGGTGACCCGGACCGCATCGGTAAGGGCGGTAACGCCGCGCAGGATGCGCTCGCGGGCCTCGGAACGGAAGAAGACTTGCTTGGCGGCCATGTTCGGTGTTCCTCCTCCTGCTAGGGTCTCTTCTCCACACCCTGCAGCCATGGGTTCATGCCGCCTCCTACGTGCAAGGGACGTTCCCTCGCGTAGAACAGCGAAAACAAAGAGAAGTCGACAAGGCGCCGTCGTCCAGAGTGAGGTCGGAGCCGCCTCACGTGGGGCGGCGGCACCCCGCCGGCGTCGTCAGCAGACGGGGTGCTCGCCGCGGATCAGCTCGGCCCGGAACGCAGGCAGGCGGGCCAGCTCGGCCTCCACAACATGCCGAATCTCGCCTTCCACGTCCCCGAGCGCGACGCCGGCCGGCAGGCGCAGCTGAACCCCCGTCCACGGATGATCGACGGGCTCCCCGATGCGCACCGCCAGGTGCACGTAGACGTCGCGGAGGGCCGGGCAGCGCGCGTGGATGAGGCCCGCCAGCCGGTGGCTCAGCACGCTATACACCTTGCCGGCGTGGGCCGCGGGATTCTTGCCGGCGGTCGCTTCACCGCCCGTCGGCCGCGAGAAGGCGATGAGCCCGTTGGCGCGGTTGCCTCGCCCCACCTGGCCAGAGTCGGCATCCTCTGCCGAGGTCCCGGTCAAGGTCAGATACACGCCCTCGGTGCCCTGCCCGCGCCGGTCGAGGCAGTTGAGCCGCCAGTCGATCGCGAAGGGGGCCCCGGAGAACCGGGTCTCCAAGGCGTGCAGGATCTCGTCCTTCCGCGCGAAGTAGGCCGCCTCCGACCGAGTGAGCACACAGGCCAGCGGCATGGCCACCGTCAGAGCCAGGCGGTCGTCCTCGCGAACGCCCATCACCTTGACGTCCTCGCCGGTGTCCCGGAACGCGGACTTGAACTGCGTCGAGTTGAGGTAATGCTCGACCGCAAGGACGAGCTCCTCGGTAGGGGTCAACGGGGCGTAGCCCGAGGCGCCGGACGTGTCGTTCGAGGCGATCTCCCGCTCGCCCTCCGTGTAGACGCGCTGGAGCTCCTCGGAGCCGGGCGCGAGCGCGACCCGCGTCACGAGGTCCTTCCCGGCCCGAATGCCCGGCAGGTGCATGCCGACCCAGGCATCGACCGCGTGGCGGACCGTCTCCTCGACCGGCAGCGGGCGCGCGTTCAGGACGTCTGTCGCGCGGTCGCCGATTATGAGCTCGATGGGGCGCGTCACTTCGCCGCCGCCGAAGTGCTTGACGCACCGGCCCGCGACGAGCAGCGCCTTGTCGACGTTGTAGTGGGCGATGGTCCCGGCGTGCTCGAGATACAGGCGGGTCAGCGCGACGGAGGCCGCCTCCGCGACCGAGTCGCAGATGGTGTCCGGATGACCCAGCCCCTTGCGCTCCACCACCTCGATCCGCCGTTCGGCGACCGCCGTCCCCCCGATGGCCTCGATCATGATCGTCATCGACATCTCGGCCCTTTCCCCCGGCGGCATCGCGCCGGGTCGAGCTGCCGCTCGGCCGGCCATCGCGAGAGATCCGGCTTCGTGGGCGAGCGCAATGGCGAGCGACAGGCGTGGATCCTCCGTCTCTCCGGCGGGGATCCGATCGTGCGGGACCGTCACAGCGGAAAGCGCAGCTCGGCGGCGATGCCTCCAGCCGCGACCAGGGGCTGATGGGTCTCGATCGTCTCCGCCGAGCCGCCGGAGGCGATCACGCGCGCGATCATCGCCTCCGCCAGGTCCACCGTCGTGGCCTCTTTCCCGCAGGTCGGGCACACCCACGTGAACCCGCCCTGGAGGCCGCCACATCCCATGCACCGACGGCCGGGCGCGCTCCATCCCTTGAGCAGATAGAGGCGATGAACCGCCCCGCGGTTGACGGCCTCGAGGGTGGCGTCGAGACCTGCCGTCGCCTTTCCGTGCTTGGCCGCGGCGGTCAGCACCGCGTCGACCGCTGCCGCCACCCGCGCCGCCTCCGTGTGGGAGAGATATTCGGCGGCCCGTCCGACGATCAGGGCAGTCGGCTCGTAGCGAGCCCCTGCCACCGCCCCGACAATGAGGTCCGCAATCCTTGGCGGAAGCTCCTTGCGGAACACGGCGACATTGCGCGGGTCGCCCGCCAACACGATGCGGCGAACCTCTTGGGCGTCCACGAGCCCGATCACAGCCTCCACGACGGCCTCGAAATGTCGGGCCCGGTGGTCCTGGATGTGACGCTGATACCGCGACTGGGCCAGCTGCGCCCAGCCGCCACGGCTGTGGTGACCGGGCACATCGCCGTGCAGCGCGACCTCCTCGCCCGCGCCGGCAGGCAGGACGAGCATGAGCCGCGCCGATTCCGCGTCGACGAACACGACGACGGCCGCCGGCGCCAGCTCCGCGAGCTCGGCCAGCGGCCGCAGCATGGGCGTCTCGGCCACGCCGAACATGTTCTCGAACGGAGCCCGACTCGGCAGGATCTCCCGCAGGCCCACCGCCTCGCATGCAAAGAGGGCCACGCCCCGTGCCTCGGGGCTGGATGTCTGGCTCAAGAGCGCGTCGCCCTCAGCTTCGATCCAGCGCAGGTCCGCCTCGGCGGGACGGCCGGGTCGAGCTTCTCTGGCCCGTGTGAGCTCATTCTTGAGAAAGATCCGCACCCGGTCGCGCTGGTGCTCGTCGGCCCAGTGGGTGTTCAGGTAAACCGACAGTACGGGGGTCGACACGGACTGGATCCGAGCCAGCTCTGCCATGCGCGTCTTCAGGTCCATGGGGCCTCGCTAGGCGCGTCGAGCGCGCCGGGCCGGTCGCGACTGCTCGGTGGCCACCGCGCGCGCCGACGCGAAGTATTTCTTCGGATGCCGCTTGCCTTCCCGGTCTCGTTCCCGATACCGCTCGAGCTGGCGCTCCAGGGTGGCGAACGCCGCGTCGAAAGCCAGCCGGCACGTCTCGGCGCTGCGCTCCACGCGGACGTTCGGGCGGTGTGGCACGCGAACCGTGAGGGCGCAGCGCATCGCGCGGCCCCCCTTCGGTCCGTTGTCGTCCACGAACGCGGCCTCGCTCCGGAGTGGCCGGACCGCGAGCTTCGCCAGCGCTGCAGACATCAGCTTGGCGATTCGGGCGCGAAGCGCCGGCTCCTTGTCGACGCCGCTGATCCGGGTCGTCTGAATCTCCAGTGTCATGTCGGCTCCTTCGTCGAGTTCATGGGAATGACACGATGGTTTCCGCGCACTCAAACACCGGAGGCGAGAACAGGTGACGACGGAGGTCCCGATCGGTCACGATGCCGACCAGCCGCTCATCCCGGTCGATGACCGGCAGATGGCGGGCTCGCACGCGCTGCATCCGCGCCACGGCGTCGAGACAGGACTCGGAGGTCCCGATCGTCACCACCTGCCGGCTCATGACGTCCCTGACTTGCATGACGATCGAGCGGTGCAACTGGGGTGCCACCCCCGAGATTCGTGAATCTAGCGGGTTGAGCCCAGAGCGCCGCGGGCGCTGAGGCATGGGCGCCTCGGCTGGGGCGCCGGCGTCCGAGACGAGCGCTTCTTCAGCGCGGGTCAGCGACGGCGATGCGTCCCACCTCAGCGGGAGCGCCACCAGACGATCACGGCGGCAAAGAGTATGACAATCCCCAGCGCGATCAGCCAGTGATCCCGGATCGGCTCGATCATGGCCTTCTCACCGCCTCTGGTCCGCGTTCCGGGGAAGCGAAGTCAGACTCGCCCGAACCGCCTCGAGCAGGGCCGCCGCGGCGAACGGCTTGGCGAAGAAGGCGCTGGCCCCGGCCGCGGTGGCGGCCCGCCGGGTCTCCTCGGACGGGTAGCCGGTGACCACGATGACGGCGGGCGGATCCGTCGTCCCGCGCGCGGCGCGGACCACGTCGAGCCCGTCGCCGTCGGGCAAGCGTAGATCCGAGATCACCAGATCGAGCCGGTGAGCCCCCGTTGCTGTGCGCACCGCCGCGAGCCCGGCCGCCCGGGACGTGGCGGTGATGACCTCATAGCCCTGGCGCCCGAAGAGCCGCTCGTAGGTCGCCAGGAAGTCGGCTTCGTCGTCGACGACCAGCACCCGCGTAGGGCCCCGCGTGTCCCGGTCGCTCATCCCGCCTCCGCCGCACGCCGTGGCCGCCCGGCCAGCTGCGCGACGATGGTGAGCACCCGCTCGGCCGCAGACTGCACGTCGCAGATGTCGGTCCAGACCGCGAGATCGGGCCTAAGCGACTCCTCGTAGGCCATCTCGATATCGGGCAGTCCCGTCGCACCGACGACGCGCCCCGTCTCGAACGTCAACCCCCAACGCGCCGCCCGCTCCCGCTCGAGGCAGATCTCGGCGGGACACAGCAACTGTATTTCGGCGAAGCATGGGATGAGATCGCGGGCGGCCTGTCGCCACGCGCGCCGGCCCGCGGTCGCGTCGACGATCACCGACACGCCCGCCTCGGTCAGGAGCTTCGCGGTGTAGGCCAGAGCCCGATGGATCAGATCCTGCTGTTCCCTGCTCGCGGCCCGGCCATCGAGCAGGAACTGCTGCAGCGAAGCGAGGTCGAGCAACCGTACCCGGGCGCCGCCCTCTCGGAGCACACCCACCACCCTCTGGGCGAGCGTGCTCTTTCCGCTTCCCGGGCGGCCGGTGATCCAGATCGCCCATCCCGGCTCGTCACTCGCTTCGACACGGACTCCCGCCGCGCTCGCCTGGGTGGCGAGCTGCTCGGCCAGCCGTATGACCTGCTCCACCGAGGTGGCCAGACTGTCGGCGGCCGTATCGATCAGGAGCTCCGGAGCCAGGGCGAGCTCGTACGGGACGTCCACCCCCGGCACGGTCGCCCCCGGTCGTCCCGACCTGGCGTAGATGTTTCGCGGCGCGTGGCCGGTCGTTCGCGTCCGCTCGCGCTCGCGGCAGATCTCGATCGGGCACGCCAGCTGTACCTCCGCGAACCAGGGGACCGACGCGCGCACCAGATCCCGCCAGACCCGCCGATGCGCGGTCGCGTCGATGAGCACGGGCTGGCCCACCTCGACCAGGAGGGCCGCCATGTAACCAAGGGCGCGGTAGACGAGGTCGCGCTCGGCGTCGGTGTAGCGGGGGGCAGGCGTGATGCTCGCGCGTACCTCGTCCAGCTCGAGCCACTTCACCCGGTGTCCTCGCGCCTGAAGCTCCGCGGTGACGGCGCGCGCGATGGCCGATTTGCCGCTCGCCGGCGGGCCGGTGATCCAGATGGCCCAGCTCACGCGCGACCTCCGAGCAGCGCGGGTATATCGGCCGCTGCCACCGGCCCTCCTGCCATCAGGGTGCGGGCGAAGCCCAACAGTGCCTCGCGGACGCCCGGGGGAAGCGTCGGATACCAGCGCGGGTGCCCGATGACCAGCGCGCGAAAGGCGAGAAATGGTGGCATGACCTCGAGAAGCTCCTCGTCGCGGCTGTCATGCAGATAGGCGTCGAGAAAGAGCTTGAACAAGGTCAGGAACGGCTCGGCGGCCCCCTGCCCGCCCTCCCGAGCGGCCTTCCGGAGCCCGAAGAAGAGATAGTTGATGCCGAGCGCGCTCACGTCGTCCGCCGGCTCGCCCCACTCCCCGCGACTGCGATCGAGAGCGGAGAACTCGACGCCCGCGCGGAACAGGAGGTTCCATGGATGGAAGTCGCCGTGGACGCAGGAGAGGCGATGAGCGCGCCCACGCAGCCGCCACCGCCAGGAGATCGCGCCGTGCTCGAGGGCCTCGCACGCCTGCGGCGGCAGCGGCGGGTATGGATGCGGATAGCTATCGAGAATGCCCATCAAGCACTCGCCGTGTGCGACCAGCTCACGGATCCGGCGCTCGTAGAGCGTGGGCTCGTCGCGCTTGGTCGCGTGGGCTCGCGCGAGGAAGCAGCCCAGCTCCCGGGCGCGAGCCCGGTCGAGCTCGTGCAGGGGCTCGGCCAGGAGTCGCTCGAGATCCAGCCAGTAGAGCCGGCCCTCCGCCTTCTCCACGAGCTGGAAGAACTCGGTGGCATCGCCGGCGGAGACGAGCGCACCCGATTTCCGGATGAAGCCGACGTCCAGGCTTCGCACGTGCGACGGGAAGCTGTTGTAGGCGGTGTGGGCGTAGAGGGCCTGCCAGGCGCGATCGGCCGGATAGTCGTGGCCGAAGCCTTGCGCAACGCGCGTGCGCGCCGCCACCAGGCGACGCCGCGCGCCGCCCACGGCGCATTCGACCTCGAAGGGCACTCCGTAGCCGAAGCTCTTCGGATCCGTACCGACGCCCTCCCCTCCTCCGAGCGGTCGGAGTGCTAGCACCTCCACGGGAGCGCCGAAGAGGCCGCCTAGGTACGCTGCGAGTGCCGCGTGCACGAGCCTCTCCGCCTACTTCTTCCCTCGCACCGTGAGAACCGGACAGGGAGCAATGGCGAGGACTCTGCTCGCCACGCTACCCAGGAAGAACCGGGCGAAGCCGGTCCGCCCGTGCGTGCCGATCACGACCACATCGGCCTTCCGGGAGCGCGCGGCCTGCACGATGCGCTCGTGAGCGGCGCCGTCGAGCAGAAGCGTCCTGACCCGGACTCCGGAGCGCTTGGCCTGATCTACGAGCTTCCGCAGGTGCTTCTGCGCGGTGGCACGGGCCGCGGCTTCCATATCCTCGTACAGCTTTGGCGGTATGTAGCCGTCGGGCATCATCGTGGCTACGACAGGAGCGAGGACGTGCACGAGAAGGAGCTGGGCGCGGTTGTCCTTCGCCATTTCCACCGCGCGCTTGAACGCAGCGGTCGAGGCTCGCGAGAAGTCGGTGGGATGCACGATGGTGCGGATCCGCCTCATCGCAGCACCTCCTTGGGCGGCATGGTGGCCGTGGGCAGCTCGACGCGCGCTTCGGACGGACGCCGCAGGAAGATGGGGGTCGCACTGCCGCGCAAGACGGACTCGGCCACGCTGCCGAAGATGAGGCGGCCGATGCCACTGCGGCCGTGCGTGCTCATGACGATCAGGTCCGCCTTGTAGTAGCCGACCGCTTCGATAATGGAGGCCGCGGGCGACCCGTACCAGACGTGGGTCTCGACGTTGCGGAACCCGCGCCCGTCGAGCTTCGCCTTGAGGCCCGCCAGGTACTTCTCGGCGTCGGCGACGGCCTCGACCTCAGCCAGGATCGGATCGCTTCCGGGCAGCATGCGGGCCTCGGCGGCGCGCATCAGCATGACGACGGCTCCATCGCGGGCGGCGAGGTCGAAGGCGTCGGCCAGCGCCGCCTCCGCCAGCTCCGAGCCGTCCAGCGGAACCAGGATCCTGTTGGTTTTCATGGCGTCCTCCCTGGAGAGCCCATGCTGCAACAGCGGTGCCACGGTGGAATTTCCGGTAAAACAGCCACTTCGGGAAACCGCGGGCGGAACGGCGCGGGGAGGTCGCTCCTCGGTGGGTCACCGCCGCCACGGTGGTGGCGATGATGAGAGCGAGCTCAGGCGCGGAGGTCGTACTTGTTGATCAGTCGATGAAAGGTCTTGCGGTCGATGCCCGCGGCCTTCGCCGCGGAGGACACGTTGCCGTCGTGGCGGGCGAGCAGATCGCGAAGGTATGAGACCTCGAGCACCTGCAGCCATTGATCCTTCGCCTCTTTGAGCGTCAGATCGGTCCCGGGAGCGACGTCTGCGGGCACGCCACCGCCGACTTCCTTCGCTTCGGCGCCGGCTCGACCCGTGGCCGGGTGGAGGACGTGGTCCGGCAGGTCCTTCACCGTGATCCGCGGTCCATCGACCAGCGCGCAGGCGCGCTCGATGACGTTCTGGAGCTCCCGTACGTTACCGGGCCAGCGGTAGCCTTCGAGGGCTTCGGCCGCCGCCTCGTCGAGCCCGCTGACTCGGCCTTGTCCGTAGCGCTTGAGAAAGGCATGCGCGAGGAGTCGGATGTCACCCGCCCGCTCACGGAGCGCCGGGAGTCGGATCGCGATGACGTTGATACGATAATAGAGCTCCTCCCGGAACTGCCCCTTGGCGATCGCCTCGGTCAGGTTGCGGTTCGTCGCCGATACGACACGGACGTCCACGTCCACCAGCCCGGTTCCCCCGACCCGCCGGATCTGCCGCTCCTGGAGCACGCGGAGCAGCTTGACCTGCAGCGGGGCCGGCAAATCGCCGATCTCGTCGAGGAAGAGGGTGCCCCGATGCGCGGCCTCCACCAGTCCGGTCTTGGTGCGCACCGCGCCGGTGAAGGCGCCCTTCTCGTGGCCGAATAGCTCGGACTCCAGCAGCTGTTCGGGCAGGGAGGCACAGTCCACCGGCACGAATGGTCCCGTGGCCCGCGGGCTGTTCGCGTGGATGGCCCGCGCGATCAGCTCTTTGCCGGTTCCCGACTCGCCGAGCACCAGGATGTTGGCTTCGGAGCGAGCCGCCTTCTTGACCAGCTCGAACACCTGGGCCATCGCCGGGCTTCTTCCCACCACGTTCTCGAATCCCAGCGCCTGTTGCAGCTGCTGCCGCAGGTTCCGGTTCTCCACCTGAAGACCACGATGGCGGAGGGCGCGTTCGACCGCGACCCGCAGCTGGTCGACCGAGAAGCTCTTCGGCAGGTAGTCGAACGCGCCCTCCCGGACCGCCGCCACCGCGGACTCGATAGAGGCAAATCCGGTGATCATGACGACCGGCAGGGCGGGATCGGCCTCGTGGAGACGAGCCATGAGCGCCATGCCGTCCATCTCCGGCATCTTCAGATCGGTGAGCACGAGGTCGGGCCGCTGGCTCTCGAAGAGGCCAAGCGCGGCCTGACCATTCTCGGCGCGCTGGCACTCGTAGCCGAGTCGGGTCAGGATGCGCGTGCAGTTCTCGAGCATGTCCGGCTCGTCGTCGACGATCAAGATGCGGGCCGATGTCATGGGCGCGGCACGATAATGGCGGACATTGGCCTCTAGATCAACGGGGACCGGAACGGCGGGCGGCCCTCCGGGGCTTGAAGGCCACGCCATCTTGATCGACAATCCCACTCGCCATGCCATCTTGGGTCTCCCGCAACCGGATGGGCCTCGCGTTCTCCCTTGCCGCCGGGCTCCTCCTGGGGATTGGCGTCATCGCCTTCAGCGCCGGGCGACTGCTGGTCGAGTACGAAGGCGTTCAACACACCACCCAGATCCTCACCGAGCTGGACGCCGTCCTGTCCGGAGTCACCGACGCGGAGACCGGCCAGCGAGGATTCATCATCACGGGGAACGAGCAATACCTCGCGCCGTACCTCGCTGCGACCGGAGCCACCGAGGCGCACCTCGAGGCCTTGAACGCATTGACCAGTGATAACTTCCGGCGCCGGCAGCTCCTCGACTCTCTGACGCCCCTGATCGCCGACAAGTTTCAGGAGCTTCGCGAAACAATACAGCTCCGGCGAGAGGGCAGCGCGGATGCCGCGATCCAGCGAATCCAGACGGGGCGGGGACTCCGCCTCATGCGGGAGATTCGCTCGACGGTGACTGTCATGAAAAGCCAGGATCGCGAGCTCCTCATCGCGCAGTCGCGACGCCACGCGGAACAGGCGCGGCAGATCTTTCTCGCGCTGGCGACGCTGACCCTGATCACGCTTCTGGTCCTCGGGGCCCTGATCGTCGAGACTCGGCGCCGAGCCCGCGAGATGCGATCGACACGGGATGCCCTGCAAACCCAGGTCGTCGAGCACGAGCAGACGAGGTCCCTTCTCGCCTCCCTGGTCCGCTCCTCCGAGGACGCAGTCATAGGAATCGGGCTCGACGGGCGCGTCATCAGCTGGAATCCGGCTGCCGAGCGGATGTTCGGCCCCGCCGAGCGGGACATGGCGGGCCGGCCGATCGACGCCTTTCTCGACGGGATCGGCGCGGACGTCGTCTCGGCGTTGGCCCGAGTACAGTCCGAGCGCAGGCCAGAGCAGCTCCAGGTCGATCATCGCGGTCCCGCCGGGCGGCGAGCCCGCCTCCTCCTCACCGTCTCCCCGATCCGTGAAATGGATCAGGCTGTCGTCGGCACCTCCATTGTCGGACACGACATCACCGCCCGCACCCAGATGGAGGCGGCACTCCGGCGAACCGAGGGCACCTCTCGCGCATTTTTCGAAGCCGCCTCCGAGAGCATCGTGGTCGCCGACGCGGGCGGCCACATCGTCCTGGTGAACGCCAAGACCGAGGAGATGTTCGGCTATGTGCGCCAGGAGCTCATCGGTCAGCCCATCGAGCTGCTGGTCCCCCATCGACACCGGGCAAGCCATGTCGCTCACCGGGAGGCCTACATGCGAGCCCCCCGCGCGCGCGCGATGGGGCGGGGTCTCGACCTCTCCGGCGTCAAGAAGAACGGCGTCGAGTTTCCGGTGGAGGTCAGCCTCAGCTACGTGACGATCGACGAGGGGACCCTTGCCATCGCCTTCGTGACCGATATCAGCGAGCGCCAGGCGTACCAGCGCGCCGCCCGACAGTCCGACAAGCTGGCCGCCCTCGGCACGCTCTCCGCCGGCGTCGCCCACGAGATCAACAACCCGATCGGCATCATCATCTCGCGGGTCGAGGTCATGATGCTGGAGGCGGCCGACGACGCCCTCGCGCCCGAGATGCGCAAGGACCTCGAGGTCATCCTCCGCCAAGCGCGGCGAGTCGCGACGATCACGCAAGGCTTGCTCTCGTTCGCGCGTCAGTCCACGGGCAGCCACGGGCCGGTCGCGCTGAATCAGGTCGTGGAAGACATCGTGCAGCTCGCTCAGAAGGACATGAGTCGATCGCGCGTGACGGTATCGACGGCGCTCAACGCGGATCTTCCCGCGATCATCGCTGATGCCAACGCGATCGGACAGGTACTTCTGAATCTACTCACCAACGCCCGCAACGCGATGCCGGACGGCGGCTCGATCACCATCGAGACGGCTCTCGTCCAAGAGGGGCGGTCCATCCGCGTGGCCGTACGAGATACCGGTTCCGGGATCCCCCCGGAGGTCCAGCCGAGGATCTTCGACCCATTCTTCACGACGAGAGCGGACGGTACCGGTCTCGGTCTGGCGATCAGTCACGGGATCATGGCGGACCATCGGGGCACCATCGAAGTGAGCTCCGAGCCGGGCAAGGGCACGCTGTTCACCCTGACGTTCCCGGTCGATGCGCCGGTCGGAAGCTAACCACCTCACCGGCGGCGTGGGCAACCCGCCGCCGGTGAGATTTCGCGTCCCCGGCCCTACTTCGGCTGGGGCACGATGCGGATGTACGGCTTGGGGGACTTCCACCCACTGGGGTACGTCTTCTTGGCCTCCTCGTCCGACACCGCGGGGACGATGATGACATCCCCACCCTGCTTCCAGTTCACCGGCGTGGCCACCTTGTGCTTGGCGGTGAGCTGGCAGGAGTCGAGAAGGCGCAGCACCTCATCGAAGTTCCGCCCCGTGCTCATGGGATACGTGAGCATGGCCTTGACCTTCTTGTCGGGGCCGATCACGAACACCGAGCGCACGGTGGCGTTGTCGGCCGGCGTGCGCCCCTGGGCGGTGTTGCCGGCATTCTCCGGCAGCATGTCGTAGGCCTTGGCAACCTTCAGCTCCGGGTCGCCGATCAGCGGATAGGTGACGGCGTGACCCTGGACTTCCTGGATGTCCTTGGACCACTTCTCGTGATCGGTCACGGGATCCACGCTGACCCCGATGATCTTGGTGCCGCGCTTGTCAAACTCGGGCTTGAGCCCCGCCATGTAGCCGAGCTCGGTGGTGCAGACCGGCGTGAAGTCCTTGGGATGCGAGAAGAGAATGGCCCAGCCATTGCCGATCCACTCGTGGAAGTCGATCTTGCCCTGGGTGGTGTCGGCAGTGAAATTGGGGGCTTCGCTGTTGATGCGCAACGTCATGAGAGCACCTCCGCCTATGGGGATCCAGCCTGGGATCAGATCCGGAGACTGACGTCCGTTCCAGTAACGGCGTCCACCGAAGTGAGGATTCACCCAAAGGGGCGCGTCGTCAAGGGGGGTCGGCGCGGTCAAGCCGCGCCCGCCGCGCGGGCCCGTCACTCCTCCAGCAGCACGCAGTATCGCGGGTCGACGCTCACGTACACTTCGTCGCCTTCGGCCAGGGGCTCCGCGGCGGCCAAGCGCACGATGAGCGTCCGGCCCTCCCAGTCCACGTGGTACTGCGTGAAGTCGCCCTGAAACACGCGTTGCCGGATCCGCGCCGACCACGCGTTGACGGACGCCGCCGGACGCGCGAGATCGAGACGACAACGCACCGTGCGAACGGCCATGAGCCCCTCGGCCTCAGCCGGTCGGCCGGCCGAGATGCCGTGCACGAGCGCTCCGCCGGCGGTTTCCAGCACCACGAGCCCATCGCGCTCGAGGTCAGGCCGGCGGCGGCCGCGGATCAGATTGGCCGAGCCCACGAAGTCGGCCACGAACGTGTTGCGCGGTCGGTCGTAGATCTCGCCAGGCGTGCCGACCTGCTCGATCACGCCGTCGCGCATCACGATGATGCGATCGGAGATGGCCAGCGCTTCTTCGAGATCGTGGGTCACGTAGACCGACGTGATGTCCAGCCGGCGCTGCAGCTCCTTCAACTCCACGCGCATCTCGGCGCGCAGCTTGGCGTCGAGGTTGGACAGCGGCTCGTCGAACAGCAGCACCGACGGCGAGAACACGAAGGCCCGCGCCAGCGCCACGCGCTGCTGCTGCCCGCCGGAGAGCTTCGAGGCGCTGCGCGCGCCGAGATCGCCGAGCTGGACGAGGTCCAGCGCCTCCCGCACCCGGGCGGTCACTTCCGCCTCGGGCCGCTTCCGCACGCGCAGGCCATACGCCACGTTGTCGAACACACTCATGTGGGGCCAGATGGCATAGGATTGGAAGACCATCGACAACCCGCGGCGCTCCGCCGGAATGTTCACATTCTTCGCGAAGACGGCGGTCCCGCCGATGCGAATCTCGCCCGACGTCGGCCGCTCGAGCCCCGCGATGGCCCGCAGCGTGGTCGTCTTGCCGCATCCCGAGGGGCCGAGCAGGGTGAGGTGCTCGCCGGCGCCCACGGTGAAGGTCACGCCCCGGACCGCGTGGACGGCGCCGTAACGCACAACCAGGTCGCGCACTTCGATGGAGGCCTGGCTCACGCTCACTCGCCTCCGGCCTGGACGGCGCGGCGGGCCACCGCGAACATGATCGCCAGGGCGAAGGCCACCGCGAGCGTCTGCAGAAGCGCCATGGCCGCCGCGAGCTCCGTGCTCGTCGAGAACCACGACTCGACGATCGCGGGCGTGATGACCTTGGACTTGGGCCCCATGAGCAAGATCGACGCCCCCAGCTCACGGACACTGGCGATGAACAGCAGGAGCCATGCCGCCACCAGCCCGGGCTTGAGCAGCGGTATGGTGACCGTGCGCAGGCGATAGCCCCAGGTCGCGCCGCACATCTGGGCGCATTCCTCCAGCGAGCGGTCGATCTGGAGGATGACGCCCGAGATCGTTCGCAGCCCCAGGGGCAGGAACACGGTCAGGTAGGCAATCAGGAGGAGCCACAGCGTGCCGTAGATGGGAAGCGGGAACACCAGCCACGCCCACATCATCCCGAAGGCGAAGACGAGACGCGGCACCGCCTGGGGAAACATGAGCAGGTATTCGATGACCCCAGCGCCGGGCAGCCGTGAGCGGTAGATCAGCCACGAGAGAAAGCCCATCAGGGGAATGCCGATGCTCGCGGTCGCGAAGCCCAGCAGCAGGCTGTTCCACAGCGCCGAGCGCACCGCGTCCAGCGAGAGCGCGGTGGCGTAGTTGGTCAGCGTGAGGTTGCGGAGCCCGGGCGCCGCCGCGGTCAGGTGCTGGAACGAGGCGTACAGGATAGTGAGCACGGGCAGGATCACCGCCACCGCCAGATAGGCGACGCAGATGGCGAGGAACGGCCAGCGCAGCGAGCCCACGTCCATGACGCGCGGCCGGAACGCCTTGCCGGTGATCGTCACGTAGCTGCCCGCGCTGATGATGCGACGGTAGATCCACACCATCCCGAACATCACGACGAACAGCGACACACCCATGGCCGCGGCGGTGGGGAAACGCGGCGGGTACTGCGACACCATCTGATACATGGCGGTGGTCACGACGTAGAAGCGGGCAGGGAGCCCCAGCACCAGCGCGGCCGAGAACGACCCCAGCATCTCGGCGAAGACGTACACCGCGGCCCCGAGCACGCCGGGCAGGACGAGCGGCAGCGTGATGCGCAGCATCGTGCGCGTGCGGCCGGCGCCGAGGACCTGAGAAGCTTCCTCCATCGAAGGGTCCATCGACTTCATCACGGCGCCAATCATGACGAAGGCCACTGAGCCCTCGAACAGAGCCATCACCCAGGCGATGCCCCACCACGTGTTGATGTCGATCAGGTGACCCTCGCCGCCCAGCCCGCGCCAGAGCTGATTGACGAAGCCGCTGTTGGGCGAGGCGATGATTGCCCACGCCAGGGCGCCCATCAGCGGGGTCACGTAGTACGGCATCGCCATGAGCTGCTCCAGGGCGGCGCGACCCGGGACGTTCGTGCGCGAGAGAATCCAACCCATCACGAATCCGACCACCACGGCGAGCACGGTGGCCACCGCGGCGACCTGCAGGGTGTTGCCGAGGATGTGAGCGTAGCGGCCGAGCCCGGTGAAGTTGTCGAGGCCGTACGCCTCGGGCGGCCGGGCCTGAGGGTCGCCGACGCTCAGCGAGGCCTGGATGAGGTACGCGATCGGGTAGAGGACGAGGATCGCCGCGCCGCCCCCGACCAGCAGGCTGACGAACCGCGGGCCCGGCCACCAGGACCGGGCCCGCGCAATTCCTTCCGAGGGCGTGGTCCTCACAACCCCATGATCGAGTTCCACTCCTTCACGAACAGAGGGTGGCTCGCCACGTAGTCGCTCCAGTCGGTCGGGAAGAGCAGCTTGAAGTCCGCCAGCCGCTTGCCGGTGGGCATCGGTCCGGCGTCGTTGCGGACCGAGCCGTAGAGCAGAATCTTCTGATTCTGATAGATCGCCTGGCCGCGCTTGGACAGAGCCCAGTCGACGAAGAGCTTGGCCGCTTCGGGATGGGGCGCCTTGTTGACGACGCCGATGTAGATCGCAATGGCCGGCATCCCCTCGGGCGGCGCAACGAACTCGATCTCTGCGCCTTTCTCCTGGTAGAGCGTGTAGCCCGCGTACTCGGCCAGCGCGCACATCCGGTCGTCGCCCTTGGCCAGCCGATCGAAGAGCTGCGCGCGTGCGTCGAAGCCCTTGGGGCGCTGCTTGGCGAACTCCTGCCAGAAGTCGTTGCCGTACATCTTGCGCAGGATGTACCACTGCGAGTGCTGCATGCCCGAGGTGGCGAGCTTGACGCTGACGCCGTCCCGGTACGCGGGGTTGTTGATGTCCTTCCACGTCTTCGGCGCCCCCTCGGGCTTGAGCTTGGTCTTGTTGTAGGCGATGCCGGCGAAGCCCACGCCGGGCACGCCGAAGTAGCCGGGCGGAGTCGACAGGTACTCCGGCTTGTACGCCGCGTACTCCGGCGACTGGTACTGCTCCCAGCCGCCTTTCTTCTGGAAGTCGATTGCCGGCGAGATGTCGGAGAGCTGGAGCACGTCGACGCCGAAGCGCCCGGCCGACCGTTCGGCGGTGACCTTCGCGTAGAGCGCGCCGGTCTGGAGCCGTACGTAGCTGGTCTTGATCTTGGGGAAGTCCTTCTTGAACGCGTCGAGGAGGACGGCGATCCCCGGCTCGCTGTCGTGGCCGTAGTAGACGACCTCACCCTCCGCTTCGGCCTTGGCGATGTCGGCGTTGGTCGAAAAGTCGAGCACCTTGGTGGCGGCGTCGGCGCGCGTCGCGCGGGCGACGAGGGGCGTGGCCACGACGGCCAGCGCTCCTGTCTTCAAGAAGCGGCGTCGGGTGACGGCGGTGTGGGCGCGCTCAGTCATGCGGAGCTCTCCTGTTCGTCGGGAATGGCGGACGGGGTGGCTCGCCCGCGTAGCATACGCAACAGTAACACGCGCCGGCGGCGTCGCCCCGCGATCGGTTCTCCCGAAGCTTCGAGACTCTTCAGTTGCCGCGCAGGCGCGGGTCGAGCGTGTCGCGGAGGGCGTCGCCGAGGAGGTTGGTGCCGAAAACGGCGAGGCTGATGGCGAGCCCGGGGTAGATCACGAGCCACGGCGCCTTGCGCGCGTACTCCGCCGCCGCGATCGACAGCATGCGCCCCCAGGAGGGATACGGCTCGGGGATACCGAGGCCGAGGAAGGACAGCGCCGCCTCGGCGAGGATGGCGCCCCCGAGCTGGGCGGTGACCAGCACCACGAACGGCCCGAACGTGTTGGGCAGCACGTGGCGCAGGGCGATGCGCGCGTGCCGCGCGCCGAGCGCGCGGGCGGACTCGATGTAGACGAACTCACGGATCGCGAGCACGCTCGCCCGCACCACCCGGGCCGCGCGCGGGGCGATCACCACCGAGATCGCGATGATCGTGTTGGTAAGGGAGGGCCCCAGCGCCGCCGCCATCACGAGGGCGAGCACCAGGATGGGCAGCGCCTGCATGATGTCCATGAGCCGCTGCGCGACGAGGTCAGTCTTCCCGCCCACGTAGCCGGAGACGAGCCCCACCAGGCCGCCCGTCACCGCGCCCAGCAGCGTGGAGGCGATGCCCACGAGGAGCGAGATGCGCGAGCCGTAGATCAGCCGGCTCCAGAGGTCGCGGCCGAGATTATCGGTGCCGAGCCAGAACTCGCTACCCGGCGCCACCAGCACCCGCGAGGACGTCCGGATGGGGTTGTGGGTGGCGAGCGCGTCCGCGAAGATCGCGGCGAGGATGAGGAGAATTGCGAGCACGGCGCCCGCCGCCCCCAGCGGGTTCTTCCGGATGAAGAGCCCGAGGGCGCGCCCCCATCCCCGCGCCTCGGGGAGCGTGTCGTGCAGGGGGACGTCGAGGGTGCGGATCGCCATCACGCGTTCCCGTACTTGATGCGGGGATCGAGCCAGGTGTAGAGGAGATCCACGGTGAGGTTGGCGAACACCACCACCACCGCGATCAGCATGACGAGGTTCTGCACGATCGGGTAGTCCCGGAACTGGATGGCGTCGACGAGATACCGCGCGACCCCGGGCAGGTTGAACACCGTCTCGGTGACGATGAGGCCGCCGATGAGGAACGCGAACTCGATGCCGATCAGGGTGATGACGGGCAGCGAGGCGTTCTTGAGCGCGTGGCGCCACACCACGAACGTCTGCCGCTGTCCCTTGGCCCACGCGGTGCGGATGTAGTCCTCGCGCAGCACTTCCAGCATGGTCGAGCGCGTGATCCGCATGATGAGGGCCGAGCTGCGGTACCCCACCGCGAGGCCGGGCAGGAGGAACTGGAAAAGGTTGGCGCCGAGGTTCTCGAAGGGCGAAACGTACGTCATGGACGGGATCCAGCCGAGGGAACGCACGAGCAGGAGGATTACGATCATGCCCAGCCAGAAGGAGGGCATGGAGAGCCCGGCGAGGGAGAGCACTCGGAGGACGTAGTCGATGGGCCGCCCGCGGCTCACCGCACTGACCACGCCCGCGGGCACACCGAGGACGATCGAGAACACGAGAGCGATGAACGCCAGCTCCAGCGACACCGGCAGGCGCGGCTTGATGACCTCCCACGCGGGGAGATCGTAGCGGTACGACTTGCCGAGATCGCCGCGCACGAACTCGCCGAGCCAGCGCGTGTACTGGATGGCCACCGGCTTGTCGATGCCGAGCTCCGCCTCGAGCTTCTTCCGGTCCGCCTCGTCCACGTACCCGGCGGACTCGTAGATGATGTCGGTGATGTTGCCGGGGGCCAGGCGCATGAGGACGAAGATGAGGATCGACATCCCCAGCAGCGTGACGCCGGCGATGACGATCCGCTTCAGCACGTAGACCCGCATGAGCTGTTCCGCCCCGCCCTACTTGTCGAGCCAGACGTCCTGGCGACGGCTCACGTTGTAGATCGAGTTCTCGTGGGTCACCCAGCCCTTGACGTGCGGCCACAGCACCCAGTGCTGTTTGCCCCAGCCCAGGATGGGCCGGGCGCCGTCGGCCTGGAGCCGACGGTCGATCTCGTTCACGAGAACCAGGCGCTTCTTCGGGTCCGTGGTCTGGGACTGCTCCACCATGAGCCGGTCGATCTCCTCCGAGCAGTATCCGGAGAAGTTGCGCTGCGAGCCGCAGCGGTAGTTCTCGAAGAGCTGGGCGTCGGGATCGTCGATACCGATCCCGGTGAGGTTCAGGGCCACGGAGTACTCGAGCCGCGTCATCTTGGGATGCCACACGCCGGTCTCGATCTGCTCGAGGGTGGCCTCGATGCCGACCTGCGCGAGCTGGTCCACCATCCAGCTCGCGGTATCCACGTAGATGGCGAGGGCGCGGGTGGCCAGGGTGAACTTGAGGGGATTGGACGGACCGTACCCGGCTTCGGCGAGGAGCTTCTTGGCCTCCGCCTTCTGCTTCGCGGCATCACCCATGCCGGGGAGCTTCGCGATCTCGGCAGCGGGAAGGCCCCATACGCCGGCCGGCCGCGGCAGCAGCGCGCCCCCGAACGTCGCCGCGCCCTGGCGCGGCCCCACCAGGTACGCCTTCCGGTCCAGGGCAAGGTCGATGGCCCGGCGGATGCGCCGATCGTTGAAGGGCGGCTTCTTGTAGTTGATGAGGATGTTGTCGTTGACGTTGCTGTCGGTCTCCACCACCGTGAGCTTGGGCGCGCCCTTCTTGGCGTCCTCGGCGTTGGTGCGGTTCCAGCCGGTGCCCGCCACGTCGAGCTGCCCGGACTGGACGGCGGCGATCTGGGTGGAGCGGTCGCGGATCACGATGAACTTGATGCCGTCGAGATACGGCCGGCCCTTCACGAAGTAGTCCGGGTTCTTCACGTACTCGACCAGCTCGCCCGGCTTGTTCTCCTTGAGCTTGAAGGGCCCGGTGCCGATGCACTTGTTCTTGAACTCGGCGAGGGGCACGTGGGCCGGGTAGACCGGCGAGTAGCCGGACGCGAGCATGGGCAAGAGCGACGGTTGAGGCTTCTTGAGGCGGAACACCACGGTGTACGGATCGGGCGCCTCGATGTGCTCGATGTTCTCGTACCAGAGCTTGCGCGGGTTCACCTTCAGCTTGACTTTGGCGTCGGGCGCGCCGCGGACCGCGTCGAAGGTGTACTTCACGTCCGCCGAGGTGAAGGGCTTCCCGTCGTGAAATTTCACATCCCGTCTCAGGAAGAAGATGAGGTTCCGGTAACCGTCCTGCCAGGACCATCGCTCGGCGAGCTCGGGGATGATGGTGTCGACGCTCTCCACCTTCTTCGCCGGGTCGTAGTAGACGAGGTTGTTGAAGCAGGGGCCCGCCTGCTGGGTGACGGCGACGGTGGATTCCTCGTGGGGCGACAAGCTGGGAGCCGCCGACAGCGGGTGGGTCACCAGGACGCCGCCGTACTTCGGAGTCTGCGCCCACCCCGGCGCGACGAGCAGCAGAACGAGCACCGCGCCGAACGGGAGCGATCTGAGCGAGCGAGGACGGGTCATGGCGACCTCCGCGCGGACGCTGAGAGTGGGAACGCTCGACCGTGTGTGCGCGGGAGTATAGCCCACGGTGTCAAGGGGGGCAATCGCAAGGGCCCGCACTTGGGCATTGACAGCGACCCGAGGTCTCCCTAGAATCGCGCCACTTTTCGGAATCGCGTCGCTTTTCGCTCGTCCGCTCCCAAACCGGCCCACAACGGAGGGATCGACATGCGAACCATTTCCACCCGCCTCGCCCTCACCCTGCTGGTCCTCGTCGGCGTCCTTGCGTTCGTCGCCGGCTGGTACAGCACACCGGCGCCGGCCACCGCGCAGGCCCCGATCCGGTGGAAGATGCAGACCGCCTGGCCGCTGGGCGTCTTCCCCGACGACGCCGCCAAGCTACTGGTGGCCACGATCGAGAAGACCTCCGGCGGACGCCTCAAGATCGAGGTCTCGCCCGCGGGCGCGGTGGTGCCGCCCTTCGAGATCCAGGACGCGGTGAGCCGTGGCGTGCTGGACGCCGGGCACACCACGCCGGGCTACATCATCGGCAAGCTGGCCGCCTTCATTCCGCTCACCCACGGTCCTCTGTTTGGGATGGACTTCATCGACTACTACGGCTGGTACTGGGAGGGCGGCGGGCACGAGCTCCTCCAGGAGGCATACCAGCAGCGCCTCAAGATGAACGTGGTGAGCTTCCAGGTCCATCCCGAAGGGCCCCAGGCGATGGGCTGGTTCAAGAAGGAGATCCGTACCTTCAACGACATCAAGGGGCAGCGCTACCGCATCTTCGGCATCGGCGCGGAGACCTACAGCAAGCTCGGCATCGCCACCGTGACGCTGCCCGGCGGTGAGATCGTGCCCGCGCTCGAGCGGGGCGCGATCGACGGCGCGGAGTGGGTGAACTGCTCCGACGACAAGATCCTCGGCATCGACAAGATCGCCAAGTACCACTACGCCCCGGGCATGCACGAGCCCGTGACGGTGGGCGAGTTCATCATCAACAAGGCGAAGTGGGACGCGCTCCCGGCCGACCTGAAGGAGATCGTCAAGGTGTCGGTGCAGGCCTCCTACTGGAACCACTTCGTCCGCTTCCAGGAAAAGACCGCGAAAGCGTGCGTGGACATGCTCGCGGCCGGGGTCAAGATCATCAAGACGTCGGACGAGCTGAACCGGAGCTTCCTCAAGGCGTACGACGAGATCCAGAACAGTAACGCGAACAAGGACGACTTCTATAAGAAGGTCACCGACTCGCAGAAGAAGTACTCCAGCCTCGTCGTCCCCTATCGCCTGTCGTACTGGCCCAACTACAACTTCATCGCGGAGCACTACTACAAGGACAAGATCTGGCTGAAGTAGCCCGACCGTAAGGCGGATTCCCCCGGATGGCGGGACGGGGTCACCGTCCCGCCGTCCAGGGATCCGTCGGGCCACTCTGCCGATCCCCGGGACCCCCACTTCCTTGAGTTCGGCACTCAGACTCCACGAACAGAACGGAGGGTCCTCGTGGCGATTGCCGAAGCGCAAGCACACGACCACCGTGAAGTCTCGGCGGGCTTTCGGAACGCCGTGGCCGTCATCGACCGCTTCGCCGACTACGTCGGCCGCGCCGTCGCCTGGCTCATCATCCCCATGACGGTGGCCGTCACCTGGGAGGTGGTGTCGCGCCATTTCTTCCGGGCGCCCACCATCTGGGCCTTCGACACCGTGTACATGCTCTACGGCACGCACTTCATGCTCGGGACCGGGTACACCCTCATGCGGATCGGGCACGTGCGCACCGACATGCTCTACTCGCGCTGGTCGATCCGGAAGCAGAGCCGGATCGACGCCATCGGGTACTTCTTCTTCTTCTTTCCGGCGATGCTCGCCCTCTTCTACTTCGGCTGGCAGGAAGCCTACCACGCCTTCCAGATCGGAGAGACGTCGGACGCGAGCCCCTGGCGCCCTATCGTGTGGCCCTTCAAGTTCGTCATCCCGGCCACCGCGCTGTTGCTCCTGATCCAGGGCGTCGCCGAGCTCCTCAAGGACATCTACGCCATCCGGACCGGCCGCGAGTGGGTGCATCGCGAGCAGATCGAAATCGGATGAGCCCCGAGCTCCTCGGCGGCATCATGCTCCTGGTCATGCTGGGGGCCATCTTCATCGGCTTCCCCATCGCGTTCACGCTGCTGCTGCTCGCGCTGATCTTCGGCTGGATCGGGCTCGGCGATCGCGCCTTCTACATCATGGTGTTCCAGACCATCGGCATCATGAAGGAGGAGGTGCTCGCCGCCGTCCCGTTATTCATCTTCATGGGCTATCTGATGGAGCAGGGCGGGCTCATGGACCGTCTGTTCAAGGGCTTCCAGCTCATGATGGGCCCGGTGCCCGGCTCTCTCTACGTGGGCGTGCTGATCACCGCGACCATCTTCGGCATCGCCGCCGGCACCGTGGGCGCCACCGTCGTGCTCATGGGCATCATGGCGGTGCCCATCATGACGAAGTCCGGCTACGACATTCGGATGTCCGCCGGGGCCATCACTGCGGGCGGCACCCTCGGCATCCTCGTCCCGCCCAGCGTCATGCTCGTGGTCATGGGCCCGGTCATGGGGGTCTCCGTCGCGGAGCTCTACGCCTCGTGCTTCGGGCCCGGCTTCCTCCTCGCCGGCATCTTCATCGTCTATTGCGTCATCCGCAGCCTCATCAACCCGAGGCTCGGGCCTCCCCTGCCCCGGGAGGAGCGGACGGGGAGCCTCAAGGAGATCGTCATCGAGCTGACGATGGGGATGCTGCCGCACGCCATCCTCATCATCGCCACCCTGGGCACCATCATCTGGGGCTGGGCGACGCCCACCGAGGCGGCGGCCATGGGCGTGGTGGGCGCGGCCTTCCTCGCCGTCGTGTATCGCGAATTCACGTGGCGGCGGCTCAAGGACGCCGTCTACAACACGATCCTCCAATCCAGCACCGTCATCTTCCTCGCCGTCTGCGGCAACGTGTTCGGTGCGGTGTTCTCGCGGCTCGGGACGGCGAAGGTCGCCACCGATGCCCTCCTCTCCTGGGACATCCCGCCGGTGGCCATGCTCACGCTCATCATGGTGGTCATCTTCCTGCTGGGCTGGCCGTTCGAGTGGCCGGCCATCGTCCTGGTCTTCGTCCCCCTCATGCAGCCGGTCATCGCCTCGATGAAGATCGACATGCTGTGGTTCGCCACCCTCATCGCGGTGAATCTCCAGACCGCGTTCCTCTCGCCGCCGGTGGCGATGTCCGCGTACTACCTCAAGGGCGTGGCGCCGCAGTGGTCGCTGGGCGACATCTACCACGGCATGGGCCAGTTCATGATCCTGCAGCTCATCGGTCTCGGGCTGTGCATCGTCTTCCCCGAGATCTCGCTCTGGTTCCCGCGCTTCCTGTTCGGCAAGTGACATCGGCTCGGTACGTGACACCGAAGGAGGACACGCCATGAGGCATCGGACCATCGTCATCGCCTGGATCGCGTTCGCCCTCCCCGCCCTCATCCTCGCCGCAGCGGTCTGGCGAGGCCCCGGCGACGCCGCCGCGCAGCAGAAGATCGTCTGGAAGGTGCAGAGCGCGTGGCCGGCCAACAACCTCCTGCACATCTCCGCCGTCGAGCTGGCGAAAATGGTGGAGGACATGTCGGGCGGCCGGCTCAAGTGGGAGATGACCGCCGCCGGCACCATCGTCCCCGCCTTCGAGATCCTGGACGCGGTGAACCGCGGCATCATCGATGCCAGCCACGCCTGGCCCGGCTACTGGGCGGGCAAGAATTCCGCGGCCGGCCTCTTCGCGCCCGGGCCCGGCGGGCCCTTCGGCATGGACCGCGAGGAGTACCTCGGCTGGCTCTTCGCGGGCGGCGGGCTCGAGCTCTACAACGAGCTCCTGCAGAAGGAGCTGAAGATGAACGTGGTGGTGCCCGTCTTCACCACCAGTCTGCCGTACTGGGAGCCGCTCGGCTGGTTCAAGCGGCCGTTCGCGAGCCTCGACGATCTCCGCAAGATGCGGTTCCGCACCTCCGGCCTCGGGATGGAGATGATGAAGACGATGGGCGTGTCGGTGGTGACCCTCGCCGGCGGCGAGGTCATCCCCGCGCTGGAGCGGGGCGCCATCGAGGGCGCGGAGTGGGCCGTGCCCAGTCACGACATCCTCATGGGCTTCCACAACGTGTCGAAGAACTACTACATGCCCGACCTGCGCCAGCCCGCCTCTTATCAGGAAGTGCTCATCAACAAGGCCAAGTGGGACGCGCTCCCCAAGGATCTCCAGGCCATCGTGAAGTGGGCGGGCATGGCCGAGATCACCCGCATGACCGCGTACAGCGTGGATCAGGACAGCAAGGCCATCGAGGAGCTCGAGAAGAAGCACGGCGTGAAAGTGCTCAAGACACCCGACGACGTGCTCAAGGCCCAGCTCCCCGCCATCGACAGGGTGTACGAGGCCGAGGCGCAGAAGAACCCGTTCTTCGCCAAGGTCCTCAAGTCGCAGAAGGACTTCGCCGCCCGCGCGGTGCCGCACGCGCAGAAGATCCGCCCCCCGATCGAGATGGTCGTGGCCCACTACTGGAAGAAGTAGCGTGTTCCCTCTTGACCGCCCGTCGTCCGAGGGTGCACGCTGCGCCCTGGGCCCGAGCGGCCCGACATCTCCTCGCGCGACCCCCGGACTCCGCGAGGCGCTGCCCAGGGCACCGCCGACAGGAAGGGGGATCCGTCATGGACGAGCGCCGTCTGAGGAAGCAGGACACCGCGGGCGTCGTGGTCGCGCTCGAGGGCGCGCACGACGTGGACGTGGCCGCGGCCCTGAACGCGATCCCCCCCGAGGCCGCGGCCCGCGTGCTGGGCGCGCTGCCCTTCGACCTGGCGGTGCGCGCGCTCAACCAGCCCGTGCTGGACCGCCGGGCGCGCCTGTTCGAGCATCTCCCCATCGACCGCGCGGCCGCCCTGGTCGCCGCGATGTCCGACGATCAACGCGCCGATCTCTTCCGCGAGCTGCCCGGGCCGGTGCGCGCGCGCCTTCTCCCCGCCATCGACCCCGCCACCAAGGAGTCGCTTCGGGCCATCCTCGGGTATCCGGCGACCACCGCGGGCGGCATCATGACCACCGAGCACGTGGAGGCGCCCGGCGACTGGACGGCCGGGCGCGCCCTGGCGCAGATCCGCGCGGTCGGGCATCCCCACCGGCCCGTCTATGCCGTCTACGTGCTGGATCCCCTCGACCGACGGCTCGTGCACGTGGTCACGCTGCGCGAGCTCGTCCTGGCGAATCCCGACCAGGCCCTGCTGGAGATCGGCGACCGGCGGACGCCGGTGACGGTGGGTCCGTGGACGGACCGCGAGGAGGCCGCGCGCCTCATCGCGCGCTACGACCTCCTCGCCGTCCCGGTGGTGGACGAGGGCGGGCACATCCTCGGCATCGTCACCGTCGACGACATGATCGACACGATGATCAAGGAGCAGACCGAGGATCTGCACAAGCTGGGCGGCGTCGAGAACCTGGACGAGCCCTACACGCGCATCAGCTTCGGCGCCATGATCAAGAAGCGGGCGGGCTGGCTCTGCGCGCTGTTCCTCAGCGAGATGCTCACCGCCACCGCCATGCAGCACTTCGAGGGCGAGCTGAGCCGCGCCATCGTGCTCACCCTCTTCATTCCGCTCGTCATGAGCTCGGGGGGCAACTCGGGCTCGCAGGCCACCTCGCTCATCATCCGCGCCCTCGCCCTCAACGAGATCGGCCTGCGCGACTGGTGGCGCATCGTGCTCCGCGAGCTGCCCGCCGGCTTCACCCTCGGCTCCATCCTCGGCGTGATCGGCATCGCCCGCATCGCCGTCTGGCAGCTGCTGGGCGTGTACGACTACGGGGCGCACTGGCCGCTCGTCGCCGCCACGGTGGGCCTGGCCCTGGTCGGCGTGGTGATGTTCGGCTCGCTCGCCGGCTCCATGCTGCCGTTCCTGCTCCGTCGCAGCGGCTTCGATCCCGCGAGCGCGTCGGCGCCGTTCGTGGCCACCCTGGTGGACGTCACCGGGCTCATCATCTACTTCACCGTGGCGTATCTCGTGCTGCGCGGCACCCTGCTCTAGGGCGTCCTCGAGCCCCTTGACGGGGCGGTGGCCGTCCTCGATAGTCGGACCCGCGCCGCATGCCCATCGAAGGGGCCGGCGCGGGGAGGTCAGCGATGGCGCAGACGGCGCGGCGATACGATGTGGTCCCGGGCTGGGAGCAGCTTCCCGCCGGCTACGTGCACCGGGACGTGGCGGGCGTGGCGGTGGACGGCGAGGACCGCGTCTACCTGATCTGCCGGGGCGATCACCCCATCATCGCCTATGACCAGAAGGGCAACTTCATCCGGTCGTGGGGCGAGGGCCAGTTCACCTATCGGACCCACGGCATCACCGTGGCGCCCAACGGCACCTTGTTCTGCACCGATGACGGCAACCACACCATCCGGCAGTTCACGCCGGAGGGCAAGCTGCTGCTGACGCTCGGGATCATGAACACCCCCTCCGACACCGGCTACGACGGCAAGGACTACATGACGATCACGCGGCC
The DNA here is from genome assembly GCA_035764725.1 of Candidatus Methylomirabilota bacterium. Classification (NCBI taxonomy): domain Bacteria; phylum Methylomirabilota (SeqCode); species Candidatus Methylomirabilota bacterium. Next base: position 54,945 of record DASTYT010000057.1, read on the forward strand.
GGCGGGGCCATTCAACCGCCCCACCAACATCGCCGTCGGTCCGCGGGGGCACCTGTACGTCTCCGACGGCTACGGGAACTGCCGCGTGCACCGCTTCTCGCCCACCGGCACGCTCGAGCGCTCCTGGGGCGAGCCGGGCACGGGCCCCGGCCAGTTCTACTTGCCCCACGGCATCGCCGTCCACGCGGACGGGCGGGTGTTCGTGTGCGATCGTGAGAGCGACCGCATCCAGATCTTCAACCCCGACGGCGAGTACCTCGCGGAGTGGACGGACACGCAGCGGCCTACCCACATCGTGTTCGACGCCGAGGGGCGCGCCTACGTCTCCGAGCTTTGGTGGCACCCCGGCGACATCTCGCGACGCCACGGGCCAACCACGGCGGCCAAGCCCGCGCGGCTCAGCGTCTTCGATCCCGAGGGCCGGGTGCTCGCGCGCTGGGGCACCGCGGATGCCACCGCGGCGGGGAGCTTCGCGGCGCCGCACGGGCTCGCAGTGGATTCCCGCGGGGACATCTACGTGAGCGAGGTGACGTGGACCTTCGCGGTGAGTCGCGGCCGCGCCCCCGCCGACACGCACACGTTCCAGAAGTTCGCGCTTCAGCGCTAGCCGCGCGCCAGGTCCGGTTAGTCGCGGACGAGGGCCTCGATCTCGTCCTTGTGGGCGCCGAAGCCCAGGAAGACGCGCTCGCCGATGACGACGGCGGGCACCGCGAGCCGGCCGATGCGCTTGAAGAGGTCAAGGCTCGCGTCCGGGTCCTTGCCCACGTCGCGCACGTCGACCGCGACACCGCGCGCCTGCAGATAGGCGAGGGCCGCCTCGCCGTCGGCGTTGCCCTGCATCGTAAAGAGCAGGGCGCGCTTCACTCGGGACGGTTGACCAGCCCGGGGTCGACGAAGCGGAAGTCGCCGGTCGCCGCCCATCCCGGTGCGACCGAGGCGAGGAGGAGATCGCGGAAGGCGGCGACGCGATCCGCGGGCAGATCGGCGCGGCTCTCGAGCAGCGCGGCCAGGCCCTCGGGGTCGTCATAGGCGCGCCGGCTCACCGCCGCCACGTGGTTGAAGAAGCGGCGCACGCGCCGGTCCATCTGGTCCTCGGAGAACGCCTGCATCACCCGCGCGAGGGCGTCCGCCACCGCCGAGTCGAGCTTGAGGAAGCCGGAGAAGTTCATCGCGCAGTAGGTGATGCCGTCGGGGCCGTCCAGGTGCTCGGTGTTGAGCATGATCACCACGCGACCTGACAGCGGGGGCAGCAGCGGGGGGTCGTAGCGGCCTTCCAGGTAGAACACGCGGCGCCCGTCTTCCGAGAGGATCGGCTTCATGAGGCCCCGGACCCCGCGCCCGTCGTCGGCCTCGTAGACGTCCCCCACCCGCCGCACACGGTACTTGCCCTCGCGCAGGATACGGGCCACGTCGGAGGCGAAGTCGGGATGGTCGAGCAGGTAGTCGAAGACGGGTTTGTGGCTGCGGAACGTGATGTCCCGCACCTCGCGCGCGACCGCGGCCCCCTTCACCACCTCGCGTACCCGCTCGTAGTCCTGCAGCTCGAGCCGGTCCCAGGGAATGTCGCGCTCGCGGCTCATCTCGTGCAGCGTGACCCTCATCTCCTGCGCGCGCGCCGGAAGCGCGCCGAGGAGCACCCCCAGCGCGACGCCGGCCGCCGCGATCGTCCGCGCGCGCACCCGCATGATGTCCCACGATACCATCGCTGCCTTGACCCTCCAACCGCGACTCTGCTATTCTCCGAACCCCGCGAGCGGGAAAGGAGTTCCGTGCATGATCCGTTCGGACATCGTGAGCGCGATGGCGGCCTCCACCGGCTGGACCAAAGCCGCTTCCGATCGCGCGCTGCGCGCCTTGCTCGCCTCGATCCGCACCTCCCTCAAGCGCGGGCAATCCGTCACGCTCGTGGGCTTCGGCACCTTCTGCGTCAGCCGTCGCAAGCCGCGGCGGGGCAAGAACCCCCGCACCGGCCAGCCCATGGTGGTGGCGGCGGGGCGCACGCCCCGGTTCAAGCCGTCCAGGGAGCTCAAGCGCGCCATCCGCTAGGCTTTTCGCTTCACGCTCCCCGTTCTCCGCGTTAAGATTTCCTGCAGTGCCCCGACTCGTCACCATCGCCCTCAGCCTGGCCATCGTGCTCGCCGTCGCGACGGTCGTCCCGGCGGCGCCCCCCAACGGCCAGGCGCTCTCCTTGAGCGCGGCCTCCGTGCTCCTCCTCGACGCCGACGGCAAGGTCGTCTTCGCCAAGAATCCGGCGGAGGATCACGCGCCGGCGAGTCTCACCAAGCTCATGACCCTCTATCTCGCCTACGAGGACCTCGAGGCGGGCAAGATCGAGTGGGACGAGCCGGTGGGGGTCAGCCGCCGCGCCGCGGAGACCGCCCGCTATCGCATGGGGCTCCGCGCCGGTGAGTCGGTGCCGTTCAGCATCCTGATGGAGGGCGTGGCCATCGCCTCCGCCAACGACGCCGCCTGCGCGGTGGCCGAGCGCCTCGCCGGCAACGAGGAGGCCTTCGTACACCGCATGAACGAGAAGGCCCAGCTCATGGGGCTGGCCGGCACGCGCTTCGCGAATCCCCACGGGCTGCCCGATCCCCTCCAGCGCACGACCGCGCAGGACATGGCCGCTCTCATCGGCCACCTCGTCACCGACTACCCCGCCTCGCGAACCGTCCTCGGAGGCAAGACCTTCGTGTACCGCGGGCGCGTCTATCAGCGCCGCATCCCGCTCTTCGACGACCCGGGCGGGGTGCAGGCGCTCAAGACCGGCTTCACCAACGAGGCCGGCTACAACCTGGCCATCGCGGCCTGGCGGGCCGGGCAGCGCTTTCTGCTGATCGTGCTGGGCTCGCACACCCGCAGCCAGTCCTTCCGCGACGCGCGCAAGGTCCTGCAGTACGGCTTTGTCGCCAACGGCCTCGACATCGGCGACGAGCCACCGCGCCGCCAGGTGACGCCGACGCGTCGCGGCCCGCGGCGCTCGAGCGCGTCGATCCCCTCCGCGGGCTAGACGAGGACCGGGCGGCCGGGGCAGAATCACGCCCATGGCCATGCCCCGCGCGTTCCTGTTCGACGCCTACGGCACGCTGTTCGACGTTCACACCGTGGTGGAGGCAGGCCGGAGCGTCACCGACGATCCCCAGGCGCTCTCCAACCTCTGGCGCCAGAAACAGCTCGAATACACGTGGCTCCGCTCGCTCATGGGCCGCTACGTGGATTTCTGGGAAGTCACGCGCGCCGCGCTGTCCTTCGCGCTGCGCCGGCTCGGGCTGCGGCCGAGCCCCGCGCAGGGGGATGCCCTCATGGCGGCCTATCTCACGCTCGGCACCTTCCCGGAGGTGCGGCTGGCGCTCGCGCACCTGGCCCCCGCGCCGCTCGGCATCCTCTCGAACGGCTCGCCCATGATGCTGGAGGCCGCGGTCCGCTCGGCCGGGCTCGAAGGCGTGTTCCAGCATGTCCTCTCGGTGGACGAGGTGAAGTGCTACAAGCCCTCGCCGAAGGTCTACGAGCTGGGACCCCGCGCCTTCGGCGTCGCGGCGGGCGAGATCCTCTTCGTGTCGTCCAACGCGTGGGACATCGCCGGCGCGGGCGCCTTCGGCTACCGCACGTGCTGGTGCAATCGGCTGGGGGTGCCCATGGAGGGCCTCGAGGTCACGCCGGACGTCGAGGTGGAGCGGCTGGACCAGATTCCCGAGCGTGTCGGCCTCTAGCCGCCGGGGTGCCCCGGCGGGCGGGGCGGAGCACGTCAAGCGGCCGCGTGATCCTGGAGGCGCCGGGCAGAGCCTGGAAATGGATCCGGTCGGGAGCGCGCCGCCTTACTTCTTCGCGAGCTTCTTCCGCTTCACGTAGGCCCAGATCTTCTTCGTCATCTCCGAGGGCCCGATGGGCGACGAGCCCATCACGGACTCCATCGTGTCGCTGCAGCCCTTGAAATTGATCGCGTAACCGCCGAACGCCTTTTTCCCTTTCGCCATGCTCCGTCCTCCCTCCGAGTGATGTGGCCGCGAGTGTTGGGATGTGCCGCCCGGCGCCTCCCGATCCGGCCGAGGGTATTATCGCGAGACCACGAGGGAGCGCAAGGGGAAAATACAATCCCTGGGGGGTCCACCACGAGGGGAAAACTACCGGGAGGGGGTATACCCCCCAGGGGCTCGGGCTACCGGCGCCCCCTGAACGCCGGCATCACGTCGCGTGCGAACCAGGCGAGCTGCTCCTTGAACTCCTTCGGCCCCATGCCCTCCGCCCAGTGGATCATCATCTGGTCGAGGCCGGGGTACTTGGCCTCGAAGTACTTGATCCCCTCGATGATCTGTTTGGGCGGGCCACACAGCCACGCCTTCTGCTCGACGCCGTCGCGGATGCTGGGAATGCGTGTCGGCGCGCCCGGCGTGCCCCACGGACGCCCCTCGGCGTCGGCGTAGCGCACGAAGCCGAACGGGGCGAACCACTTGTAGCGCTCGTCGTGGTAGGGCTCCACCCGGCGGATCGCCTCCTCCGGCGTGTCGGCAAGATAGAGGCCGACGCCCCAGCAGAGATCTTCACCAAGCGTCAGCTTCCTGCCGGCTTTGGCGGCCTCCGCCTGATACGTGCGCGCGACCTCGTCCCAGATCTTCTCGCCATTGAGCGTCACCATGCCCTTGATGCCGCGCTGGGCGATGTAGGGCAGCGTCTTGCCGGAGGCGATGGGCTGCCAGAGCTCCACCGGCCGGTGGATGGGTCGCGGCACCATCGTGACTTCCTTGAGCGTGTAGCCCCGATACTCGACGGGCGGCGGAATCGTGTAGTGCTTGCCCCGGTGCGAGAACGACTCCTGGTTGATGGCCTTGAGGAGCACCTCCATCTGCTCCTCGAACAGCTCCTGATTGGCCTTGTTGTCCAGCATGGGCGCGCCGAAGCTCTCGACCTCTCTGGTGTGATATCCCCGCCCGACGCCCATGATCACGCGGCCGTTCGTCATGATGTCGGCGGCGGCGTAGTCCTCGGCGAGCCGGATGGGATGCCACATGGGGAGGATGTTGAAGGCGCACCCGAACTTGAGCTGCTTGGTCTGCGTGGCCAGCCACGTGCCGAGGAGGATGAGGTTCGGGAACACCTCGTACCCTTCGTGCTGGAAGTGGTGCTCGGCCGTCCACAGGCAGTAGTAGCCCAGCGCGTCCATGTGCTGGGCCACGTCCTTGGCGGTATGGTACGCCTCGACCAGGCGCTCGTTCGAGTAGCGCCGATCGTTGGCGGGGGTGCCCTGGAGCCCGACGTTCTCGAGCTCGATCTGTCCCACGTACAGAACCGAGAATTTCGTGATCATTTGGCTCTCCAGCCTCCGTCTACCACCATGGCGTGTCCCGTGATGTACCCGGCCTCGTCCGAGGCCAGGTAGCAGACCGCGGAGGCGATGTCCTCGACGGTGCCTCGGCGTCCCACCGGCACCAGCCCGCGGATCTGATCGTCGTTGACGGTCACGCCGCGCCCGCTCATATCGGGCACGTCGGGGCCCAGGATCTGCTGCGAGTGCTGGCGCAGCCCCGTGAGGATGGGCCCGGGGCAGACGCAGTTGACGGTGATGCCGCGCGAGGAGTAGGTGACCGCCATCTGGCGCGTGAGGCCGACCACACCATGCTTCGCGGCGATGTAGGCCGCCCCGCCCCCGGTGCCGTTGAGCCCGGCCACCGAGGCCATGTTGACGATGCGGCCGCGGCCCCGGGGGAGCATCTCCGCAATCGCGCGCTTGCAGCCGAGGAAAACGCCCGTGAGGTCGATGTCGATGACCCGGCGCCACACCGCCTCGCTCATCTCGTCCACGTTGAAATAGCCGTCCAGAATCCCAGCATTGTTGACGATGATCTCGAGCGGCCCCAGCTCCTTCACCGCGGTGGTCACCAAGCGGTCCACGTCCTCGGCCCGGCTCGTGTCGGCCCGGACGGCGATGCCCCGCCCCGAGGCCTTGGCGATGAGCGCCGCCGTCTCCTTCGCCGTCGCCTCGTCGAGATCCGCCGCCGCCACCCGCGCGCCCAACGCGGCGAGGGCGAGCGCGATGCCCCGCCCAAGGCCCGAGCCGGCCCCGGTCACCACCGCCGTCCTGTCCTTGAGCGTCATGGCTAGATGGCGAGGGCGTAGCCGTCGCGCCGCGGATCGGCGCCGGCCATGAGCGCGCCCGACTCGGAGTCGCGCATGATGCCTTGCCCACCGCCCACGATCCATGACCAGTCGTCGATCACGTTGACCCGATGTCCGCGCTCCGCGAGCGCCGCGCGCGTCCCCTCGGCCAGCCGCGACTCCGCGTCGAGCTGACGGTCGGCGTACACGCGGATGCGTGGGGCCTCGATGGCCTCCTGCACGTTCAGCCCGAAGTCCACCGCGTTCATCAGCATCTGGGTCTGTGTCTGAAGGATGCCGTACGAACCCGGCGTGCCGATCGAGAGCGCGAAGGCGCCGTCGCGGAAGAGCTGGGTCGGCGACATCATGGTTCCCGCCTTCTTGCCCGGCCGCACCGCGTTGGGGGATGCGGGGTCGAGGTCCATCCATTTCAGGATGTTGTTCAGCACGAGCCCCGTGCCGGGAATGGCGAAGCCCGAGCCGAAGGGCCCGCCGAGCGTCTGCGTCACCGAGACCACGGTGCCCTCGGCGTCCGCGCACGCGAAGTGCGTGGTCTGATCGTGCATGAAGTCGGCGGGGTGCCCCTCGGAGATCTGGCCCATGCGCTGCTTGAGCGTGTGCCGCTCGCCCTCGCTCACACCCGCGCGCGCGGAATCGATGCGCGCGCGCTGCGACGCCGCGTAGGCCTTCGAAACCAGCCCGGCGATGGGGATCTTGGCCACGTCGTTGAGATAGGCGAAGGCGAGGCGGTCCGCCGAGGCGAGCTTGATCGCCTCGATCAGGTGGTGAAGGTGCTCGGGTGAGTTGTGGCCCCACTGCGCGACATCGAAGCCCTCCATGATGTTGAGGGTCTCCAGCATCTGGAAGGCGGAGAACGGCGGCGGCACCGAGGCGACCTCGTAGCCGCGGTAGGTGATCGTGACGGGCTGGCGCCATTCCGGCGCGAACTGCGCGAGATCCGTCTCGCTGAGCCAGCCCCCCGCCTCCTGCACCGCACGGGCGATGGCCTTCGCGATGGGGCCCTTGTAGAAGACCTCAGCGCCGCCCTCCGCGATCTGCCGGAACGTGCCGGCCAGCTCCTTGTACGTCACGATCTTGCCGGGCCGCGGCCCGCCGTTGCCCAGGTAGAGCCGCTGCGCCTCGGCAGAATGGGCGAGCGTCTCGCGCCCCTTGTCGAAGAAGGTGGTGTTCATCCAGGTCAGCGGCACGCCCTTCTCCGCGTACTCGATGGCGGGGCCGAGCACGCGCGGGCGCGGCATGCTCCCGAAGCGCCCGAGCGCCGTCATCCAGCCGCCGAGGTTGCCCGGCGTGGCGAAGGCCTTGGGCCCGCCGGCCAGCTCGGCCTCGGTGGCCTTGCCGGGATCGGCGGCGAGGGGCGCGGGGCCGATGAAGTCGAGCACGTGGCGCTCTCGCGTCTTCGCCCGCGAGATCAGCATGAGGCCGATGCCGCCCGCGCTCGACATGAAGGGCTCGACCACGTTGAGGGCCGCGCCGACGGCGACGGCGGCGTCCACCGCGTTCCCGCCCTCGAGCAACATGCGCGCGCCCGCCATGGACGCGAGGGGATGCGCGGACGTGACGGCGCCGCGAGTGCCCATGACGACGGGACGGTAGGCGTGGCGATGCGGGGGCATGTCGTCCTCCGATCAGGTGCCGAGGTTTCGAAAATGCGAAACGCGCGCGAGGTATGCCAATGGTAGGCTGTCGACCAGCGGATGCGCAAGGAGCCGCCGCGCCCGCGAGGGAGACGCGGATGTCCACCGCCTATGACGCCATCGGGCGCGGCTACGCCACGCGCCGCCGTCCCGATCCCCGCATCGCCGCGGCCATCCACCTGGCACTGGGGGACGCCCGCTCCGTGGTGAACGTGGGCGCGGGCGCCGGCTCCTACGAGCCCGGCGATCGGCCGGTCATCGCGGTCGAGCCTTCGCGAGAGATGATCCGTCAGCGGCCGCCCGGCGCGGCGCCCGTCCTGCGGGCCGCCGCCGAGGCGCTGCCCTTCCGAGAGGGGGCCTTCGATGCCGTGCTCGCCCTGCTGACGCTCCACCACTGGCATGATCGGGCGGCGGGTCTCGCCGAGCTCCTGCGGGTGGCGCGGCGCCGCGTCGTCATCCTCAACTGGGATCCCGTGGGACGGGACGCCTTCTGGCTGACGCGCGAGTACATTCCCGCGCTGGTCGAGCTGGACGCCGTCCTCTTTCCCACCGCCGCCGAGCTCGCGGCGGCGCTCGGTCCGCTGCACGTGATCCCCCTGCCCGTGCCGCACGATTGCGTCGACGGCTTCCTCGGCGCGTACTGGCGCCGGCCGGAGGCCTATCTGGACGCGGGGGTGCGGAACGCGATGTCGACGTTCGCGCGACTCGGGCCGGATGCGGCGCGATCGGTGGCCCAAGGGCTCGCCCGCCTGGCCGAGGATCTCGCGAGCGGCCGCTGGGAGGCGCGGTTCGGCCATCTGCGGGCCTTGCGCGAGCTCGACCTCGGCTATCGCCTCCTGGTCGCGGAGCGCGGGCGGCCGTGACGCCCGCCCTCGCCGAGGCGCTCCGGCGCGCGAGCTACATGTACGTCACGACGTACAGCAAGGCGGGGAAACCCGGCACGGTGCCGACCTGGCTCTGGCTCCACGACGGGTGCGTCTACTTCACGACGAAACGCGACAGCCTCAAGGCACGCCGTATCCGGGACAACGGCCGCGTCAGCGTGCGCGTGGGCAGGAAGGATGGGCCGGCCTTCGAGGGGCGCGCGGAGTGGGTGGACGACCGAGCTGACCTGGAAACGATGCTGCTCGCGACCTACAGGAAGAAGTATTGGCTACTCGTCCCGCTCTTCATGGGGCGCTACATCCGGAAGGGGCTGGCCGCGAAGACCAGCGTCCTGGTCCGGATCACGCCTGGCTGATCGCGGCGCCGACCTCGGCGGCGAGCCGCTTGAGGTCGAAGGGCTTGGTGAGGAAGCCGTCCGGGCGAACGCCCGCAGGCGCCTCCGCAGTGTCGCCCCAGCCCGTGAGCACCAGCACCGGGGTCGTCGCCCGCGATTCCTTGACCGAGCGCACGACGTCCCACCCGTTCAAATCCGGCATGCCGAGGTCGGTCATCACGAGGTCGAAGCGGCCGGCCGAGAACGCGAGCAGCCCCTCGCGGCCGCCGTGGGCCACCGTGACGGAGTGGCCGTGGGTAGTGAGCACCTCGGCGACGATCTCGAGCACGGAGGCCTCGTCGTCGATCACGAGGATCTTGCCCTTCCGCTCGAGAGGCGCCGCCACCGGCGCCACCGGCGGCGCCACGGCGGCCGCGGCGCCCGGGAGCCAGAACGACACGGTGGTGCCGATGCCCTCGGTGCTGTCCATCGAGATCTCGCCGCCGTGGCGCCGGATGGTGCCGTAGGCCACCGCGAGGCCGAGGCCGGTGCTCTTCACGCCCTTCGTGGTGAAGAAGGGCTCGAAGGCGCGCCGCTTCACGTCGGCGCCCATGCCGGTGCCGGAGTCGCTGATGGTCACGCCGACTCGGTTCTTGTCGGCCTGCGTCCGGATCACGATGCGGCCGCCGGACGGCATCGCGTCCACCGCGTTCAGGAGCAGGCTCGTCACGACCTCGCGGATCTCCGCGGCGCGGCCGGGCACGCGCGGCAGCGGCGCGGGGTCGTAGACGACCTCGATACGCGCGCCGCGAATCTGGGCCTCGTGCTCCCAGCGCGGCCGCGTGAGCTGGATGCCCTCGCCGATCACCGCGTCGAGGTCCACGGCGCCCACCACGTCGTCCTTGTCGGTGCGGCCGAAGGCCTGGATGCGCCGCACCGTCTCCGCCGCGTCCACCGCCGAGCGCTCGATGGTCCGGAGGCTGGCCACCAGGTCCTCCGGCGGCTTCTTCATGAGGATGAGCTGGGTGCGCCCCAGCACCACCGCCATCAGGTTGTTGAGATGGTGGGCGGCGCCTGCGGCCAGCTCGCCCACCGCGCGGAGGGTGGCGCCGCGCACCAGCGTCTCCTGGGCGGCTTTGAGATCATCGAGGGTGTGCCGGAGGTCGGTGACGAGGCGCGCATTGTCCATGGCGATGGCGGCCTGGCGGGCGAGCGCAGTGAGGAGGCGGATCTCGCGCTCCGCCGGACGGTGCGTCTCGTCCCAGTAGATGCCCACCGCGCCCAGGACGGTCTCGCGGCTCACCACGGGCACGGCGAGGACGGCGCGGTAGCCGAAGCGCTTGGCCATCTCGGCGAGGCTCGCCTTCTCCTGCACCTGGATGGAGTCGTAGCCGGGCGGCGGATCCCCGACGACGTCGGCGCTCCACACCGGCGCGCGCCGGGCCACCGCGGTTCCCACCGCCCCCTGCCCGACCAGGACCACGTAGCCCTTGTCCACCGGCATGCCGCGTACCGCGCGGGCGAGGAGGTGGTCGGCCTCCTGGTCCATCTCGAACACCACCGAGCGCTGCGCCCCCGTCAACTTGGTGGCGCTGTCGGCGATCGCGTCCAGCACCTCCTGGATGTCGAGCGTCGAGGCGAGGGTCTCGCCCACCGCGGAGAGCGTCTGCACCTCGGCGGCACGCTGCGCCGACTCCTCGTACTGCCGCGCGCGGTCGACGCCGAGGGCGACCTGGGCGCCCATCGTCATCGCGAGATCCTGATCGCCGGGCGTCCACACGCGCGGAGCGCGCGTCTCGTCGAGGGAGAGCGTGCCGATCACGCGGTCGCCCGAGATGAGCGGCACCACCAGGACGGAGCGGAGCCCGAAGGCCTCCACCCATGCCGGGGTGACCAGCCCCGAGCGCGATGCGTCGTCGATCACCACGGGCCGGCGGGTCCGCGCCGCCTCCGAGTCGGCGAGCATCTGCTGCACACCGGCCTCGGCGAGGGCCTTGAAGCGCCCCCACAGATCGTGGTCTACGTGCCCGTCAGCGAACTGGGCCATCACGGGCACGAGCCGGTCGCCCTGGAAGAGATTGATCGTGCAGCGCTCGGCGCCAAGGGCCTGCGCCACCTGCCGCGCCACCGCGCGCAGCAGCGGCCGGAGCTCGAGCGTGGAGGCGCACACCTGGGCGACCTCGAGGAGCGACGCCGTCTGGCGCGCGCGCTGGCGCTCGCCCTCCATGCCGCGCACGGTGCCGATGGCGAGCGCGGCCTGCTGCGCGAGGCCGACGATGACCGTCTCGTCTTTGTCGGTGAAGTGCGCGTGGCTGCGGCGGTAGGCCCAGAGGATCGCGGTGACCTTGCCCTCGCGGTCCAGGATGGGCGCGCCGATCATCGCGCGCGTCTCCTCCGCCCGCGCCCAGTCGTCCAGTACCGCGGAGCGGGAGAAGCGTGTGTCGGCGAGATAATCGTCGGTGCGCACCGCGCGCCGCTCCGCGAGGACGAGCCCGGCCATGCCGTCGCCGGCGACGAGGCGAACGCGCGGGAACTGGGCGGTGCGCGCGCCCTGCGTCACCACCGTCTCCGCGTCCTGGCTCGTGGGCTCCACCAGCGAGCAGAAAGCGCCGTCGGCGCGCAAGAGCTCGCGGGTCTCGCGCACCACGGTGCGCAGCGCGGTCTCGAGGTCGGGCGACGACAGGGTCTCGGAGGTGACGCGCTGGAATGCCTGGATCTCGGCGAGCCGCTCGAGGGCTTCCGCGTAGAGCCCCGCGTTCCGCACCGCGGTCGCCGCGGGCGCGGCCACTGCGGCGGCCAGCTTGACCTCCTCGGGGGAGAACTCGCGCCGCGCGCGCGTCATGCAGGCGATGATGCCGATGGGGCTCATGTCGAGGAGAATGGGCACGAGCAGGACGGAGCGGACGCCTTCGGCCTCGAACCAGCCGCGATTGCGCACGCGCGAGTCCGCGAGCACGTCCGGCACCACGAGCGGCTGCTGGCTTTCGAGCACGCTGCCCGCGAGTCCCTCGCCCATCCGGAAACGCTGCTGATACTCGACGTCCTGGCCGGAGGTGCCGGTCTCCGTGCGGAGGGTCAGCGTGCCCGCGCGGTCGCCGGCGAGCCAGATCCGGACGATGTCAACCCCGAGACGCGTCTGCGCGACGTCGGCGAGACGCTCGAGCACCTCGCCCAGGTCGAGGGTTGACGCGACGAGCCAGCTCGATTCGGCGAAGACCTCGAGCTCACGCGCGGCGGCCAGACGGGGTTCGTTCGCGGCCATGTGGTCTCGGCCCCCCGACCCCGACGGGACGCGCTGGGAGCCTTGAACTCACTATAGCCCGTCGCCCCCATTGTTCCGCGTCCTTCCTGGCCCCGGCGGCGCCCTTGACGGGCTCCGGGGGGCCGCGTACGATTCACGACGCAGATTCTGCGCGGGAGCTCGGCGGAGACACCGGGCTGAGAGGGCGGCAATCGGGCCGCCGACCGCCACAACCTGACCTGGGTAATGCCAGCGTAGGGAGGCCACATGAAGACTTACCTCTTTTCCCCTCACGACGCGTCATTGCGCGTCCCCGTCCGCGAGCTGTCCCTCACCAACGGCGAGCGGCTACGGCTCTACGACACCTCGGGGCCGTACACGGATCCCGACTTCACCCCCGATCTTAAGCAGGGGCTGCCCCCGCTCCGGCGCTCGTGGATCGAGGGCCGCGGCGACGTCGAGCCCGGCGCGGGCGGCCGGTGGGGCCTGCGCGCCCGGCCCGGCGGGCGCGTGACGCAGATGCACTACGCGCGGCGGGGCGAGATCACTTCCGAGATGGCGTTCGTGGCGGTGCGAGAGGGCATGGAGGCCGAGGTGGTGCGCGACGAGGTGGCCCGCGGGCGCGCCATCATCCCCTCCAATATCAATCATCCCGAGTCCGAGCCGATGATCATCGGCCGGCGCTTCCTCGTGAAGATCAACGCGAACATCGGGAACTCGGCGGTGGCGTCCTCGATCGAGGAGGAAGTGGACAAGATGACGTGGGCGACCCGCTGGGGCGCGGACACGATCATGGACCTCTCCACCGGCAAGAACATCCACGAGACGCGAGAGTGGATCCTCCGCAACTCCCCCGTCCCCATCGGCACCGTGCCCATCTATCAGGCTCTCGAGAAGGTGGGAGGCAAGGCCGAGGACCTCACCTGGGAGGTCTACCGCGACACCCTCATCGAGCAGGCCGAGCAGGGGGTGGACTACTTCACCATCCACGCCGGCGTGCTCCTCCGCTACGTGCCCCTCACCGCGAAGCGGGTGACCGGCATCGTGTCTCGCGGCGGGAGCATCATGGCGAAGTGGTGCCTCGCCCATCATCAGGAGAGCTTCCTCTACACGCGCTTCCGCGAGATCTGCGAGATCATGGCGGCCTACGACGTGGCCTTCTCGCTGGGTGACGGCCTCCGGCCCGGCTGCCAGGCCGACGCCAACGACGAGGCGCAGTTCGCGGAGCTGGACACGCTCGGCGAGCTCACCACGCTCGCGTGGGAGCAGGACTGCCAGGTGATGATCGAGGGGCCGGGGCACGTGCCCATGCACCTCATCAAGGAGAACATGGACCGGCAGCTCGCGACGTGCCACGAGGCGCCGTTCTACACCCTGGGCCCGCTCACCACGGATGTGGCTCCCGGCTACGATCACATCACGTCCGCCATCGGCGCGGCCATGATCGGCTGGTTGGGGACCGCGATGCTCTGCTACGTGACGCCCAAGGAGCATCTGGGGCTTCCCGACAAGCAGGACGTGAAGGACGGCGTGATCGCCTACAAGATCGCCGCGCACGCCGCGGACATCGCCAAGGGCCACCCGGGGGCCCGCGAGTGGGACGACGCGCTCTCGCGGGCGCGCTTCGAGTTCCGCTGGGAGGATCAGTTCAATCTCGCGCTGGATCCCGAGACGGCGCGGAAGTTCCACGACGAGACCCTGCCCGCGGAGGGCGCCAAGCTCGCCCACTTCTGCTCGATGTGCGGTCCGCACTTCTGCTCGATGAAGATCACCCAGGAGGTGCGCGATTTCGCGGCCAAGCAGGGCGCGGCCGGCGAAGCCGCCGATCCCGCCCCCGTGGATCCCAAGGCGATCGCCCAGGGCCTGCGCGAGAAGGCGGCGGAGTTCAAGCGCGCGGGCGGGGAGCTCTACGTGCGGCCGTCGCCCTAGGGCGGCCGCGCGGCGATGGACTTCGCCGACTCCCCCGCGGAGGCCGGGTTCCGGGCCGAGCTGCGCGCCTGGCTCGCCGCGCATCTGCCGGAGCACCGCGCGACGTATCCGCCGTCGGACGACGAGCTCACCCTGCATCCGGACAAGTCGTTCGACGCCTGCCGCGCCTGGCACCGACGGATGCACGAGGGCGGCTGGGTGGGCCTTCGCTGGCCGCGGGAGTACGGGGGGCGCGGGGCGACCCTGACCGAGCAGCTCATCTTCGCCGAGGAGCTGATCGCGGCGGGGGCCCCGCCGGGCGTCAACACCATCGGGCTCGGCATGGTCGCGCCCGCCATCATGGTGCATGGCACGCCGGAGCAGAAGGCGCGCTGGCTCCGTCCCATCCTCGCCGCCGACGAGATCTGGTGCCAGGGCTTCTCCGAGCCCAACGCGGGGAGCGACCTCGCCAACGTCTCGACGCGCGCGGTTCTCGACGGCGACCACTTCGTCATCACCGGCCAGAAGGTGTGGACCTCCAACGCCCACCGCTCCGACTACTGCATCCTGCTCGCGCGAAGCGACCCCGGCTCGACACGTCACAAGGGGCTCTCCTGCCTCCTGGTCGACATGCACGCGACCGGCATCACGATCCGGCCGCTCCGCCAGCTCACCGGCGACTCCGAGTTCAACGAGGTGTTCTTCGACGGCGCCCGCGTGGCCGCCTCCCGCCTGCTGGGCACGCTCCACCGGGGCTGGGACGTCGCGGTGACCATCCTGATGTACGAGCGGCAATCGATCGGCGGGATGGTGAACCTCCACCTGTTCATCGATCGCGTGCTCGACCTCGCGCGTCGGCAGGGCGCGGGCGATCCCGTGCTGCGCCAGCGCCTCGCCGAGCTGGTGATCGCGGGGCGCGCCCTGCGGCTGACGAACCTCCGCTACGTGACGCGCGAGCTGGCGGGGATTCCGGTGGGCGCGGAGGGCTCGGTGCTCAAGCTCACCTTCACCGACGCCTACAAGCAGATGGCGGAGGTCGCGGCGTCCATTTTGGGCCCCTACTCCCAGCTCTGGGGCGGCGACGGCCGGGCGCCGGAGGACGGGCGATGGGCGTTCCAGACCCTCTTCGCCCACCGCTTCGGCATCGCCGGCGGCACCGACCAGATTCAGAGGAACATCATCGGCGACCGCCTGCTCGGACTCCCCCGCTAGCGCGGCGCGACTCGGGACCGCTCCCTCAACTACCGTAGGGTGCCCGCGGCAGGACGGCTAGGCGGCATCCGGGTCGATGCCGTAGTCCTTGAGCTTCTTGCGCAGCGTGTTGCGGTTGATGCCGAGGAGCTGCGCGGCGCGGACCTGATTGCCCTTGGTCTCGCGCATGACGGCGCGGAGCAGCGGCTTCTCCATCAGCCCTACCATGAGGGCGTGGAGGTTTGCGGAGGCGTGGCCACGCATGCCGCGCACGCACTCGTGCATCTTCCGCTCGATGATCTCCTCGAGTGTCGAGTCAGGGGCGACGCCGGCCGCCGCCGACACGGGGCCGATCGGCAGGTGCTCGGGGAGCACCACCCCCGACCCCGCCATCACCATCGCGCGCTGGATGACGTTCTCCAGCTCGCGCACGTTGCCCGGCCAATCGTAGCCGACCATGCGATCCATGGCCTCGGGCGCGATGATGCGCTCGCCCAGGGACTGCGCGTACTTGGCGAGGAAATGCTCGATGAGGAGGGGGATGTCCTGCCGGCGCTCGCGGAGGGCGGGCAACGAGAGCGACACGACGTTGAGGCGGTAGAAGAGGTCCTCCCGGAAGCGGCCCTCCTTCATCATGCCCTCGAGATCTCGGTGAGTGGCCGCCAGCACGCGGACGTCCATGCGGATCAGCTCGTGGCCGCCCACGCGCTCGAAGGCCCGCTCCTGGAGCGCGCGCAGCAGCTTCACCTGCAGCTCCGGCGGCATGTCACCGATCTCGTCGAAGAAGACGCTACCGCCGTGGGCCAGCTCGAGCTTGCCGAGCCGCCGCTCCTTGGCGTCGGTGAACGCGCCCTTCTCGTGGCCGAACAGCTCGGATTCCAGCAGAGTGCCGGGAATGGCCGCCGCCGAGATGCCCACGAAGGGCCGGCCCGCGCGCCGGCTGTAGTGGTGGAGAGCCCGCGCCACCACTTCCTTGCCGGTGCCCGACTCTCCGCGGAGCAGCACGCTCACGTCGCTGGCGGCGACGCGCCCGATGGTCTTGTACACCTCCTGCATGGTGGGGTGGCGGCCCACGAGGGCGCCGAACTCCCACACCTCCCGGAGCCCGCTCTTGAGCGAGGCGACCTCCTGGGTGAGGCGGCGCGCGGACAGCGCCCGCTCGGCGAGCAGGAGGGCCTCGTCCAGGTCGAACGGCTTGGCGAGGTAGTCGTAGGCGCCCTGCTGCATCGCGGCCACCGCCGTCTCCATCGTGCCGTGCGCAGTCATGATGACGATCAGGGCGTCGGGCCGGCGCGCGCGGAGCTGGCCGAGGAGCGTCAGGCCGTCGATGCCGGGCATCCGCACGTCGAGGAGCACGAGGTCGAAGGCCTGGCTCTCCGTCTCGCGCAGCGCCGCGGTGCCGTCCTTCACCGCGGTGACGGTGTAGCCGGCCCCCCGGAAGCCCTTCTCGAGCACCCAGCGGAGCCCGTCCTCGTCGTCCGCGATCAGGATGTGCCCGTGGGCCACGCGCTCGCTCATCGGGCGATGGGAACGAAGCAGGTCACGGCGGTGCCGCGGCCGGGCTCGCTCGAGATCTGGATGGCGCCCCGGTGCTCCTCGAGGATCCGGTGGCAGAGGGCGAGTCCCAGCCCGAGGCCGCGCTCCTTGGTGGTGAAGAACGGCGTGAAGAGCTTGGCGCGCGCCGCCTCGGGAATTCCCTCGCCCTCGTCCACCACCTGCACCTCGGCCATGCTGCGCTGGCCCGCCCCGAGATCGACCTTGGCGAAGAGCGGATTCATGCTCAGCCGGGTGATGAGCGTCAGCTTGCCGCCCCGGGGCATGGCCTCGATGGCGTTGCGCACGAGGTTGTGGATGACCTGCAGCATCCGGTCCTCGTCGGCGAGGATGGGCGGCAGGCTGGGATCGTAGCGGCGGTGGATCTGCACGCCGCGCTCGCTCGCCATCTCCTCCGAGAGCAGGGCGACCCGCTCGAGGAGCTGATGGATGTTGAGGGGCACCGGGCGCAGCGACACCGGACGCCCGAGGTCGAGCAGCATCTCGAGGATGCGATTCACGCGCCCGACCTCGTTGAGCAGCACCTCGGTGTACTCGCCCCAATGCGCCTCGTCGCCCAGCTCGCGCTTGAGGAGCTGCACGGCGCCGCGGATGGCGCCGAGCGGGTTCCGGATCTCGTGGGCCAGCCCCACCGCCACGCGCCCCACCGCGGCCAGCGTCTCGCCGCGCCGCACCTCGGCCTCGAGCTGACGGAGCCGCGAGATGTCGCGCACCACCGCCACCGCCGCCGTGACGGCGCCGCCACGCCCGGCCAGGGGCGCCGTCATCACGCTCACGTGCACCGGCCGGCCGTCGGCGCTCTCGACGACGGCCTCCGACTCCGACCGGCTCTCCCCGGTGGCGAGGGTATCGGCGAGATGCCGGGCCAGCGAGGTCTCCGGCGGGAACACCTCCTTGAGCGTCCTGCCGGTCACGCGGCGCGCCGAGCGCCCGAGCAGCGCCTCGGCGGCGGGATTCCACAGCACGATGCGGAGCTCGGCGTCCACGCCGACCACCGCGTCGGGCAGCCCCGCCACCAGCGCCTCGTAGTCGAGCCGGGCCGTCATGGGGTCAGGCGAGCAGCAGGTCCGGGACGGCGTTCATGGTGAGGGACGCGCGCTCCCCTACGACGAGGCGATCGTGGCCGGCCGCCGCGATCATGGCGGCATTGTCGGTGCAGAGCTGCCGCGAGGGCACGTAGAGCTCCCAGCCGCGCTCGCGACATTCCGCGTGGAACGCATCCCGAAGCGCGCCGTTGGCCGCGACCCCGCCGGTGAGGAGGAGGCGCCGGGTGCCGGTGCGGAGCGCCGCCGCCGCCGTCTTGCGCACGAGCATCTTCACCACCGTGGCCTGGAACGAGGCGGCCACGTCCGCCACCTGAGGCTCGCGGAGTGGCCCCTGCCGCTTCACGTGGAGCGACACCTGGGTCTTGATCCCGCTGAACGAGAAGTCGGGCGCGCCGTCGCTCATCCGCGCGTGCGAGAACGAGACGGCCTTGGGATCCCCGCCACGGGCCACGCGCTCGATGATGGGCCCACCGGGATAGCCGAGCCCGAGCAGCTTCGCCACCTTGTCGAAGGCCTCGCCGGCCGCGTCGTCACGCGTCTGGCCGATGCGCTCGTACTGCCGCGGCGCCCGCGCGAGGTAGAGCGCGGTGTGGCCGCCCGAGACGACCAGGGCGAGGAACGGATACTCCGGCGCCGGGTCCTGGAGGAAGGCCGCATAGATGTGGCCCTCCAGGTGATTCACGCCGACCAGCGGCACCTGGTGCACGTACGCGAGCGACTTGGCCACCGAGCAGCCGATGAGCAGCGAGCCCACCAGCCCCGGCCCCTGGGTCACCGCGATGCCCTCGACCTCCTCGAGACGCACGCTGGCCTGCGACAGCGCGCCGCGCACCACCGGCAGGATGTCCTCGAGATGCCGGCGCGAGGCCAGCTCGGGCACCACGCCGCCATACGGCCCGTGCACCTTGTCCTGCGACGCCACCACCTGCCCCAGCACCTTGCGGCCGCCATCCAGCACGGCGGCCGCCGTCTCGTCGCAGGACGTCTCGATCCCCAGCACCAGCATCGGTCGCGCCCGCCCTCTCGTCGCTATCGGGTCAGCTGCGAGACGGGCACCACGCGGATACCCGCCGTCTCCCACTTCGGCACGTACTCCTTGAGGAGCCGCAGCGTCAGGGGATGGCCGTGCGCGAGCACGACCGCCTCACCGCGCTCCGCAGCCAGACGCCCCGCCTCCTCCAGGCGCTCGCGCTCGCCCGCTTCGCCGCCGGCGGGATCCACCACGACCTGCCGGCGCCCCACGCGCAGGCCCAGCGCCCGCGCCTCGTCGAAGGCCACCGAATGATTGCTCGTGAGCGCGTCCACGAACAAGAGCCGCCGCTCGGCCAAGGGCTCCAGCGCCGCGCGCATCCGCACGCGATCCTCGGTCATGCGCGAGCCCATGTGATTGGTGGCGCCGATTGCGGAGGGCAGCGCGACGAGATGCGCGGACACGCGCTGCGAGAGCTCCGCGGAGGACATCGCCATCATGAGCGCGCCCGGCCCGGGATCCAGCTCGGGGTAGCGGTACGGCTCCATGGGCAGGGCCACCAGCACCTCCAGGCCGACCCGCGATGCCTCGGCCGCGATCCACGCCGAGAGCGGCAGATCCGGGAGCACGCCGACCGCGACCGGCCGGCCCAGCTCGCGGACGAGATCGAACACGTCGCGCCGGCTCCCGAGGTCATCGACGATGATGGCCAGGCGAGGGGCGCCATCCGTGACGGGCGGGGCCGGCGGCAGTGTCGGCGCCGTCCGGATCGGCCGCGCCTCGGCGGCGGGCCGTCCGGGATTCCAGAAGAGGCTGGCCAGTCCGTGCCGCGCTTGCCACTGATCCAGCGCGACCACGGCGATCAATAGCGCTGCGATGATGCCGGCCAGAGCCTTCCACACTCCGGCCGGCATCCCGCCGCGTCCTATCGAGCTTGAGCCTGCGACCCCGCCGGCGGACGCGACCGGTCCAGGATGCGCATCGCCTTGAGCAGGTCGAGCGCGCGCTGCAGCTGCGGATCGCGCTTCAGCTCATCGGCCGGCTTGGTCTCCACCGAGGGCTGCCCCGGCTTGTGCTGGGGCGGTTGCGGCTGCTGGGGCGCCGGGGATGTCCCGCCCTCGGGAGCGGCAGCCGCCGCGGTGGTCTTCGGGCCATCGACGATGATGTCGGGGGTGATGCCCTTGCCGTGAATCGACCGGCCCTTCGGCGTGTAGTACTTGGCGGTGGTCAGCCGGAGCCCGGAGCCGTCCGACAGCGGGATGATGGTCTGCACCGAGCCCTTGCCGAAGCTCTGGGTGCCGAGCACGATGCCGCGCCCCCAGTCCTGCAGCGCGCCCGCCACGATCTCGGACGCGGAGGCGCTGCCCTGGTTGACGAGGATCACGATCGGGAAGTCCGTGTACACGCGCCGCGCGTTGGCCTGGAAGCGCATGTTCTGCGCGCGCACGCGGCCCTCGGTATAGACGACGAGCTTGCCGGCGTCGAGGAACTTCTCCGACACCTCCACCGCGGAGGTGAGGAGGCCGCCGGGATTGTTGCGGAGATCGAGGACCAGGCCCTGGACCTTGCCGCCCTTGGAGAACTTGTCGAGCGCGGCCTCCATGTCCTGGGCGGTCTGCTCCTGGAACTGGCGCAGGCGGATGTACTCGATGCCGGTCTCGAGCTCCTGCGACTTCACCGACTGCACGCGGATCTGCTCGCGGGTGATGTCGAAGTCCTTGGGCTCGGTCCAGCCTTCACGCACGACGCTGATGGTGATCTTGGACCCGGGCTTGCCGCGCATGCGCTTTACCGCGTCAGTGAGCTGCATGTCCTTGGTGGAGATGCCTTCGATCTTCACGATGCGGTCGCCGGGCTGGATGCCCGCGCGATAGGCGGGGGTGCCTTCGATGGGCGCCACCACAGTGAGGATGTCGTCGCGGAGCGTGATCTCGATGCCGAGCCCCCCGAAGCTGCCGGAGGTCTCCACCTGCATCTCGCGGTACATCTCGGGATCGAGGAAGGAAGAGTGGGGATCGAGGCCGCGGAGCGTGCCCTTGATCGCGTTGTAGATGATGTCCTTCGGCGGGACCTCGTCCACGTACTGGCTCTGGACGATCGAGAGCACCTCGGTGAAGAGCCGCAGGTTCTCGTAGGTCGCCGAGGTATCCTGGCTCTTGCTGGCGACCCCCCCGCCCAGGGAGAGGGTCAGCACCAGAAGCAGAGCCGACACGACCGCCACCTTCTTCACGCTTTTCATTCGGACTATCCTTTCGGTCTCAGCCACTGAGCGGGGTCCTGCGGCTTGCCCTGGTGCCGGACCTCGAAGTAGAGGCGCGGTCCCTGCAGCGAGCCGGTGTCGCCCACCGTGCCGATGCTCTGCCCTTGCTTGACGTCATCACCCTCGTTGACCTTGATGTCGGCGGCGTGTGCATAAAGGGTGTAGTACTCGCCGCCGTGATCCACGATGATCAGGTTTCCGTATCCCCGGAACCAGCCTGTGTACACCACATGGCCGGGGTACACGGCCTTGATGTCCGTTCCCTCGGCCACCTCGATGTCGATCCCGTTCCGGAACGTCTTCGTTCCGAATCGGGGATGCACCTGCGCCCCGTACTCCGCGACCACCTTGCCCTCGGCGGGCCACGCCAGCCGCCCCCGCACACTCGCCAGCCCGGGGCCGCTCGATTCGCGCGGCGTCGCTCCCGGTCGTGACGGCGATGGCGAGGGCCGTGCCACCGCCGCCCGCTGCTTCATCTGAAGGTCGCGGATGAATGCTTCGAGACGCCGCGTGGCGTCCGAGAGCTCACCGACGAGCCGCTCGTGGGATGCGCGCTCGTCTCGCACCTTGGCCAGGAGGGCCCGCCGCTTAGCGGCCTCCTGATCGGCCTCCGCCCGCTCCTCCTCGGCCTGGCTCCTGAGCGAGGCCAGCTCGACGCGGCGGGCCTCGACACGCACTTTTCGGTCGGCCAAACCCTCTGAAGTACTACGATACTCTCGAATCGAGCGGGCGTCTACCGTCGCCAGCGTCGTCAGGTGCCGGAGCCGGATAGCCTGGGCCACCGGATCGTCCCCGGATAGGACCAGCGGCAGCACGCCGCCCTGCGACTGGAGCTTGTAGAGGAGGCGGAGCCGGCGCCCCAGCACCTCCTCCTGCCCGGCGCGCTGTACCTCGAGCCGGCCGATCTCACCCTGGAGTCCCGAGACATCGGCCTGGGCCTTCTTCACGCGAGTATCGAGCACGGCGACCTGGCGGCGCTTCACCCCGATCTGCTTCTCGGTCTCCTCGAGCTCGGCCAAAATCGACGCCTCCCGCTTCTTGGCCTGGGCGACCTTGGCCCGCTCCTCCTTGAGCTGCCGCTGCTTCTGCTGGAGCGTGCGCTCACTGTCCCCGAGATCCGGGCCCTCGCGCTTGGCGTGCCCCTGGGCCCCGGCCAGGCCCGCCGCGAAGACAACGGCGAGGAGGCCGGGAAGGATCCGCGCGATCACGAGTAGGCCCGCCCCTTGGCGAGGAGGCCGCCGAAGGCGCCGAGCATGGCCCCGCCCGCCAGGAGCAGGGCCATCTGCGCGGGGGAGAGGAAGACGGAGCGGGCGAGCCCGAGGGTGAGGGTGAGCAGCGGCTCGAGCCGCGGCGCGAACACCGCGTGCGCGGCCACGAGCGCCGCGAGTGCGAGGGCGGCGCCCAGCAGCCCCTGGGTCATCCCCTGCAACAGGAGCGGCAGCCGGATCACCGCCTCGGTGGCGCCGACCAGCCGCATGATCTCCATCTCGTCGCGTCGCGCGTGGAGCACGAGCGTGGTGGCGGTGGTGACGGTGAGGATGGCGGCCAGCGCCAGCACCGCGCCCACGCCGAGGCCGGTCAGCTGGAAGAGCCGCTGCCACTGCGCGAGGCTCTCCACCCATTCCGCCCCGCCCTGCACCTCGTCCACCTCGTTCATCGCGGACAAACGCTGCACGAGCTCGCGGGTGCCGTCCGGCGTGGCCGCCTCGGGCGTCGGCGTCACCTCGAGGGAGGCGGGCAAGGGATTCCGGGGCAGCTGATCGACCACGCTGGCCTGGGCGCCCAGGGAGCGCTTGAGCGAGGACAGGGCCTCCGCCCGCGAGACGAAGCGCACACGCTGCACGCCGTCGAGCGCCTGGACACGCGCGAGCAGATCGTCCACCCCGGCGCCCCGTGGCTCCTCGCGGAGATACGCGACGACCCGCACCCGCTCGCGCCACTGCTCCACGGCGCGGCCGAGATTCAGCGAGAGGAGCCAGAAGCAGCCGAGTGCGGCCAGCGAGAGCGTGATCAGGAGGATGGCGGAGAGGCCGACCCGCCCGGCGCGGCGGAGATCGCGCGCCGCCTCGCCCGCCAGAAATCCCAGCATCTACCCCTCGTCCTTGAGGAGGCGGCCCTGCCGCATGGTGAGGGTGCGGCGCTTGAGCTGCTCGGCGAGGGCGGCCTGATGCGTGGCGAGCAGCACGGTGGTGCCGCGCTGCCAGATGTCCTCGATCACGTCGAGGATCTCGTCCGCCATCTCCTCGTCCAGGTTGCCGGTGGGCTCGTCGGCGAGGAGCAGCTGTGGCGACTTCGCGATGGCGCGCGCGAGGGAGGCGCGCTGCGCCTCGCCCTGCGAGAGCTGGGCCGGATAGGCCTGGGCGCGGGCGGACAGCCCCACCGCCTTGAGCGCGGTGAACGCGCGCGGCGTGACCTCCTTGCGCGGCGTCCCGATCACCCGCAGGACGAAGGCGATGTTCTCGAACACGGTGCGGCCGGCGAGGAGCTTGGCGTCCTGGAAGACGATGCCGATCGAGCGGCGGAGCCGCGGGATGCGGCGACGGCTGAGCGCGGGCACGTCGAAGCCGGCCACCTCGACGTCGCCTTCGGTGGGGACCTCGTCGCGATACAGGAGCCGGAGGAGCGTGGTCTTGCCCGCGCCGCTCGGCCCGTTGAGGACGACGAACTCGCCCTTGTCGATGCCGAACGTGATGTCGGCGAGGGCCGTGTGCTTGGCGGGGCCGGCGCCAAAGGTCTTTCCCACGTGGTGGAGCCTGATCATGGCCTGCCGACCATTCTACGTAAGCTTCTATACTTTCGGAAGTTTCTCCCCCAAAAGTTGGTTCACCACCGCCGGATTCGCCTTGCCCTGCGTGGATTTCATCACCTGACCCACCAGGAAGCCCAGCGCGGCCTTCTTGCCGTTCCGCCAGTCCTCCACGACCTTGGCGTGCTGGGCCAGCACCTGGTCCACCACTCCGGCCAGGGTGTCGGTGTCGGCCACCTGGGTGAGCCCCTCCCGGCCGACGATGGCCCGGGCATCCTCGCCCGACCGGAACATCTTTTCGAACACGTCCTTGGCAATTTTCCCGCTGATGGTCCCGTCGTCGATGAGCGCCAGGAGCCCGGCCAGGCGGGACGGCGTGATGGGGCATGCGGCGACCGCGGCGTCGTCGTCCCCGGGCAGCTCCCGGAGCAGCTCGTTCAGCACCCAGTTGGCGACAGCCTTGGGCTTGCCCGACTCGCGCGCCGCGGCCTCGAAGTAGTCGGCCAGGCCCCGCCCCTGGCCGAGGAGCTCCGCCTCATGGGGCGACAGGCCGTAAGCCTGGACGAAGCGGACACGCTTGGCTGCGGGCAGCTCGGGCAGGTCGCCGCGGAGGCGCTCGACCTCGGTCGCGGCCAGGTCCAGGGGCGGCAGGTCGGGCTCGGGGAAGTAGCGATAGTCGTGCGCGAACTCCTTGGAGCGCATGGCCACCGTGCGCCCGCGCTCCGGATCCCAAAGCCGCGTCTCCTGGGTCAGCCGCTCCCCCACGTCCAGCGCCTGCGCCTGCCGCTTCACCTCGTACTCGAGGGCATGCTGGACGTGGCGGAACGAGTTGAGATTCTTGATCTCGACCTTGGTGCCCAAAACGTCGGAGCCTGCTATCCGAAGAGACACGTTGGCGTCGCAGCGGAGCGAGCCTTCCTCCATGTTGCCGTCGCAGACCCCGAGGTACACCACGATGGCGCGGAGGGCGCGGAGGTAGGCGCCGGCCTCCTCGGGCGACCGGAGGTCCGGCTTCGACACGATCTCCATCAGCGGCACCCCGGCCCTGTTGTAGTCCACGTGGCTGGCGCGCGCGGTGGCGAACTCGCCCTCGTGGACGAGCTTGCCCACGTCCTCCTCGAGGTGCAGGCGCTGGATCCCGATCACGCGCGGGGCGCCGCCCGCCGCCACCTCGAGCGTCCCATGCTCCGCCAGCGGCTCCTCGTACTGGCTGATCTGGTAGTTCTTCGGCATGTCCGGATAGAAGTAGTGCTTGCGCGCGAACCGGTTCTGCAGATTCACCGTGCAGCCGAGCGCGAGCGCGGTGCGGATGCCGAACTCGATCGCCCGCTTGTTGATGACGGGCAGGCTGCCGGGATTGCCCTGGCACACCGGGCAGGTCTGCGTGTTGGGCGCGGCGCCGAACCCGGTCGAGCAGCCGCAGAACATCTTGGTGCGCGTGCGCAGCTGCGCGTGCACCTCGAGCCCGATGACCGTCTCGTAGGGGCCGCTCATGACAGCGCGGGCTTCCGGGCGTGCCAGTCCGTCGCCCGCTCGTAGGCGTGGGCGACGCGTAGCACCGTGGCCTCGTCGTACGCCTTGCCGATGACCTGGAGCCCGATGGGCAGCCCTGCCAGCGTGAACCCGGCGGGCAACGAGACCCCGGGCAGGCCGGCCAGGCTCGTGGGGATCGTGAAGACGTCGTTGAGGTACATCTGCAGCGGGTCTTCCTTCTCGCCGATCTTGAACGCGACGCCCGGGGTGGTGGGCGCCACGATCGCATCCACCGTCTGGAACGCGGTCTGGAAATCGCGCGCGACCAGGGTGCGGACGCGCAGGGCCTGGCCGTAGTACGCGTCGTAGTAGCCGGCGGACAGCGCGTAGGTGCCGAGCATGATCCGGCGCTTGACCTCGCGCCCGAACCCCGCCGCGCGCGTGCGGCTCTCCATCTCGATCACGTCGCGGGCGCCGGGCAGGCGCAGCCCGTACTTCACGCCGTCGTAGCGGGCGAGGTTCGACGAGGCCTCCGCCGGGCCGATCAGGTAGTACGCGGCGAGCCCGTATTCGGTGTGGGGCAGCGAGACCTCCTCGGTCTTCGCCCCCAGCCCGCGCAGCACGTCCACCGCGGCCCGCACCGCGCGCTCCACCTCGGGGTCCATCCCGTCGATGAAGTACTCGCGCGGGATGCCGATGCGCAGGCCGGCGACCCCGCCCGCGAGCGCCGCGCGGTAGTCGGGCACCGGCACCACCGCCGCCGTCGAATCCATGGGATCGGCGCCCGCGATCACCCGCAGCACCAGCGCGGCGTCGGCCACCGTCTTCGTGAACGGGCCGATCTGGTCCAGCGACGAGGCGAACGCCACGAGCCCGTAGCGCGACACGCGCCCGTAGGTCGGCTTGAGCCCAACGTTGCCGCAGAAGGCCGCGGGTTGGCGAATGGATCCGCCGGTGTCGGTGCCGAAGGTGGCGGCGGCGAGATCGGCAGCGACCGCGGCCGCCGAGCCGCCCGAGGAGCCGCCCGGCACGCGGCCGAGATCCCAGGGATTGCGCGTGGTGAAGAACGCGGAATTCTCGGTGGACGAGCCCATGGCGAACTCGTCCATGTTGAGCTTGCCGAGGAGCACCGTGCCGGCCTCCTGCAGCCGCCGCACCACGGTGGCGTCATAGGGCGGCACGAACCTCTCAAGGATCTTCGACCCGCAGGCGGTGCGGATGCCCCGCGTGCAGAGCACGTCCTTGAGCGCGATGGGCACGCCGTCGAGGGAGCCACGGGGCGCGCCCGCTTCGAAGCGCGCGTCGGCCTCGGCGGCCTGGGCGAGGGCGACATCCGGCGTCACCGTCATGAAGGCGCGTACTTTCGGGTCGAGCGCCTCGATCCGCGCCAGGTAGTCGCGCGCGGCCGCGCTCGGCGTGGCGCTGCCGTCCCGGAAGCGGGCGCCGAGGGCCTCGATGCTGAGGGCGGCGAGCATCTATTCCTCGATGATGCGCGGCACGCGGAAGGTGTCGCCGTCGCGGTCGGGCGCGTTGGCCAGCATGTCGTCGAGCGGCGAGGACGGCACCGGCTCGTCCTCGCGCATCACGTTGCGGAGCGGGACCGCATGGGACGTGGGCTCAACGCCCGTGGTGTCGAGGGATCGCAGCTTGTCCATGTAGTCGAGGATCGCGCTCATCTCGGCGCGCATGCGCTCCAGCTCGTCGTCGGACAGGGCGAGCCGGGCCAGCCGCGCCACGTGGCGCACGTCCTCCGGGGAGATCCGCGGTTCCGCCACCTCAGATCTCCTCGAGGTGGGCGTACTGGAGGGAGAGGCGCTTGCGGCCCACGCTCGCGAAATGCACGGTGGCGATGATGTCCTCACCTTCACGCTGTATCCCTACCAGGAGGCCTTCCCCCCACCGGGCGTGGCGGAGCCGCGCGCCCACCTGGAAGGGCAGGCTCTCGTCGATCTCCGCGGGCGCGGGAGCGGCGGGCCGCGCGGGCGTGCGCGGTGTGCTCGCCCGGCCGTTGAGGAGCGCGATCTCCTCCTCGGGGATCTCCAGGAGGAAGCGCGAGGGCTCCCCCACCCCGTAGCCCTGGATGCGCCGGTGCATCGCGTACGAGAGGAACAGGCGGGTGCGCGCCCGCGTGAGCCCCACGTAGCAGAGGCGGCGCTCCTCCTCTACCTCCTCGGTATCGTTCATCGAGCGCGAGTGCGGGAACACCCCCTCCTCGAGCCCGGTGAGGAACACCATGGGGAACTCGAGGCCCTTGGCGGAGTGGAGCGTCATCATGGTCACGCCGGTCGTCGTCGGATCGAGCTCGTCGGTGTCCGCGATCAGCGAGATCGAGTCGAGGAAGGCGGGCAGGTCGGCGGACGAGCCCTCGGCCTCGCGCGCGGCCACGAACTCCTCGGAGGCCGCCACCAGCTCCTCCAGGTTCTCGAGTCGCGCGTCGGCCTCGGCGGTGCGCTCTGCCTTGAGCGCGTCGCGGTAGCCGGACTCCGCCAGCACCTCGTCGATCAGCGCGGGCAGGGTCATCGCGGCGCGCCGCTCGGTGAGGCGGGCGATGAGCCGGGCCATCTCCTCGAGGGCCCGGCGCGGCTTGGCCCCGATCTCCGGCGGGATCTCCGCGCACGCCCCGAGCAGCCCGATCCCGCGCCGGCGGGCCTCCGCGTCCAGGTGGTCGAGGCTGGTCTTGCCGATGCCGCGCGCGGGCGCCGCGATTGCCCGCCGAAATGCGATATCGTCGCGGCCATTGACGAGGAGGCGAAGGTAGGCCACCGCGTCCTTGACCTCGCGTCGCTCGTAGAAGCGCACGCCGCCCACGATCAGGTAGGGAATGCTCGCGCGGCGCAGCGCGTCCTCGAGGACGCGCGACTGCGCGTTGGTGCGGTAGAAAATGGCGGTGTCGCGGTAGTCCACGCCCTGGTCGCGCAGGGCGCGAATGGCGCGGGCGACGAAGGCCGCCTCCTCGTTCTCGTCCCACGCCCGGTACACCTGCGCGCGCTCGCCCTCCGCGTTCTCCGTCCAGAGGCGCTTGTCCTTGCGGGCGGTGTTGTTGCGGATCACCGCGGAGGCCATGCGGAGGATCTGCTTGGTCGAGCGGTAGTTCTGCTCGAGCGGCACCACCCGGCAGTCGGGGAAGTCCTTCTCGAAGTCGAGGATGTTACGGAGGTCGGCGCCCCGCCACCGGTACACGGACTGATCGGGATCGCCCACCACGCAGAGGTTCCGATGCACTTCGGTGAGCAGCGAGACCAGGCGGTACTGGGCGCGGTTGGCGTCCTGGTACTCGTCCACGAGCACGAACTTCCAGAGCCCGCGGTACCACTCGAGGGTGGCCGGCGAGGTCTCGAACAGGCGCACCGCCAGCAGCAGGAGATCGTCGAAGTCCACCGCCTGCGCGGCGCGGAGCCGCGCCTCGTACATGCGGTAGAGCGACGCCACGCGCTCCTCTCGGGGCGTCCGGGCCAGCCGCTCCGCCTCCTCCACCGAGATCATGTGATTCTTGGCGTGGCTGATCCGGTGCACTGCCGAGGCGGGCGTCAACTCGCGCTCGTCCATGTCCAGCTCGCGCATGGCCTCGCGCACGAGGGTGAGCCGGTCGTCCTCGTCGTAGATCACGAAGGCGTGGGGCAGACCGATGCGCGGGGCGTGCTCGCGCAGGATGCGCACGCAGACCGAGTGGAAGGTGGCGATGAGGGGCGGCCGGATGCCCAGGGGGAGGACGAGGTCCTCCACGCGGTGCCGCATCTCCTCCGCCGCCTTGTTCGTGAAGGTCACCGCGAGCACGTTGCGCGGGTGCACGCCCTCGACGGCGAGGAGGTACGCCACTCGGTGAGCGATGACCCGCGTCTTCCCGCTCCCCGCGCCCGCGAGGACGAGCACGGGCCCCTGAATGGAGGTCACCGCATCCCGCTGTGCGTCATTGAGTGGGGCGAGGATGGCGTCACGTACTGCGGCGGGCACCGGCATGGGAGCTAACGATAACACAGCGGCGATGGGCAGGAGTCCCGCCCGCGCGCGGTCAAGGCTCGATCAGTGGGAATGTCCCGGATGCGCCGGCGCCTGCGCCGGTGGCGTCGCGTCGTACCCCCGCAGCACCTCGTATTGCCGCCGCTGCGCCGGGGTCAGGACATCACGCTGTGCCAGGTGCGCGCGGAGATGCACCATCCGCAGGCGGCTCTCGAGCGCGCCCAGCTCGTCCAGGCGCCGCTCCAGCTCGAGCGCGGCCATGGTCCCCGCGGCGAAACGCCCGTCGAGGTCGCGCTCACGCGCCACGATCTCGGCGCCCAGCCGGCTGGCCTCCGTCTGCATCGCCTCGAAGATGCGCTCGGTCTCGGCGCGCTGCTCGGCGGAGAGGCCGAGCTGGTGGGCCAGCTCGAGCACGTGCCGCGGCCCCGGATAGCGGTTGAGCTCGGCCGCCTTCGCCAGCCCCATGCCGCGGCCGGCCAGAAGGTCCTGGATCTCCTCGGGCGACAGGGCCTTGATCGCGCGCGACTCCTGGCCCGCGTAGGGGGAAGCGGGCGGCGCGGCGCCGGCCTCGAACGCCGAGACCAGCACCAGGATCCAGCCGAGGACGAGAGCGTGCCAGCGCATGGGATCGCTCCTCAGTGCCGCTTGAAGTACTGGACGGCGCGCTCGTGCTTCTCCGCCGCCGCGCGCGTGGCGAACGTGCCGAGGTTCTTCCGCTTGCGCGTCTTCGGATCCTTCGTACGCGAGTAGAGGCGGTACTTTCCCGACGAGAGCTTCCGGATCATGGCTCAGAGCCTGGGCCCGACGCGTTCCATCGCTTCCCGCGACGTGATCACCGGATGCACCTCGAAGTCCGCGAGGTCGGTCCAGTTCTCCGCCCACGCGTCGAGGGCGGTGCGGCTCTCGGCCTCCATGAGCTGATAGCAGCGCGTGAGCTCCGGCGTCACCCAGCTCCCCACGTACTCCACCCCGGCCGGCAGCATCCGCCCCTTGTCGCGGAAGCGGCGGTAGATGGGCACCGCGTCGCCGTTCTTGAAGTGCTCGATCACCATGAAGAGCGTCTTTGCCATCGGAGCCCTCCTTCGTGAGGTACAGAGTATACGGGCGCGGGACGCGCATTACACACCCACCGCGGGATAGGGGAAGCCCGCGGGCCGCGCGATCGCAGGGTCCACGTGCCGGCGGAGGGCGGCATCACAGATCGCGTAGCCCCAGTTGATCAGGCGCTCCTGCTGCTCGGGCTCCATGCGGGCGAGCCGCGTGGGCAGGGCAGCCAGCGCAGACGTGCTAGCAGATGCACACGGCATGGCGGCGGCGAGACGGTAGTCGGCGATGTCGGAGCGGATGCCCCAGTAGGCGCCCTTGCGGTCGCCGCGCAGATACGCCGTGATGAGCTGACGCTTGCGCAGGCTCCGCACCTGGTTGTCGATGATCTCGAGGATGCGCACCACGTGGCGCGCCCAGTCGCGCTCCGGCTCCGGCTCCGGCTGCATCGCGCCCCCCGCGTCGCTCACGAGAATGGTGTCGTAGCGCTTCCACGCCGTCTCGAGCCCCAGATTGTCGTACACGCCCCCGTCCGACAGCACCACGTCGGTGGTGTAGGGCTCGCGCGCGAGATCGGCGCCCTTGACGGGCGGCGTCTCCCAGTCGCCCGCGCGCAGCTCGAGGTCCACCGGCGAGAGCACCGGAGGGAACGCGGACGACGCGGCCACCGCGCGCGCCAGCGGCAGCGTGGGATGCAGCACGCGGCCCACGCGATAGTCCGCCATGTAGGGCTTCGAGAAGCGCCACAGCACGCCGGTCTGGACATTGGTGGCGTTGAGGACGAAGCGCGGCGAATCCGGCAGCGCCTGGAGGGTGGCGTCCCCGAAGAGATGCTTCGTGTACGCGGACTCCACGCGGTCGGCGACGCTCACGCCGGGCAGGAGCACCCCGGTCACGATCGCGCCCGCGTCGATGGTGCGGCCGGCGAGGGCGCGCAGCGGCTCCACCACCTCCGCGCCGAAGCCGCGCGCGATGCCGGCCCCGTCGAAGGCCAGGCGCGCCCACTTGAGCCCGAGCACGCCGGCGGTGATCGAGCCCCCGGAGACGCTGGACACGCGCGCGAGCCGCGGGAGATAGCCCGCCTCGTTGAGCCGCCACAGCGCGCCCACGTGAAAGATCATCGCCCGGTAGCCCCCGCCGGAGAGGCAGAGGGCGATCCCGCGCTCCGGCGGCCCCGCCGCCTCGTCCCCCGCAATGGCGCGGACCGGCGAATCCGGCGCGGCCGGGCGATCCGGGGATGCGGGCATCAGACCCCGCCCGAAACGGGATGGGCGCGACCGAACTCGAGGATGCGCGCCACCACGCGCTCGGTGGCCTGCTCGGGCGGCATCACCGGCCAGAGCTCGGGTTGCGGCAAGAGCTCGCGGAGATAGTGAGCGCCCGACGTGGCGTGCGCCGGATCGTCGCCGGCGACGATGAGGGCGGGTACGCGCATCGCCATCAGCTCCTCGGGCTCCGCGCCCGGCGGCATGTCGCGATCGAAGAGCGCGCGCCCGCTGGCCGCAACCAGGCCGACGTAGCGGTCGAGGTCCTGGGCGGCGAACCGGTCGGCGAACGCGGGATCGCTCACGATCACCGACGCCCACGGCCCCGCCTCGGGGTCGGCCCAGAACGAGCGCCCCTCGTGCGCCCGCTTCACCACGCCGGCGAGGCCGTGCTCGCGGGCGAAGCGCGCGTGACGGGCGAAGCGATCGGCGCCGTTGAGCTTCCAGCGGTAGCCGCCCACCGGCCAGTGCAGCACCAGGGCGTGCGTCGCCTCGGGATGGCGTGCGGCGAACGCGGTCGCCACCGAGCAGCCCATGCAGCCGCCCATCACGAAGGCACGGTGGATCCCGAGATGGTCGAGGAGATGCCGCGCCTGATCCGCGTAGAGCGCCCACGAGAGCCGCTCCACGCGCCCGCCGGAGACCCCGGCCTCGCGGCGGTCGTAGACGACCACCGTGAAGGCGCGGGCGAGCGCGTCCAGCGCGTCCATTCCCTTCCACGCGGTGCCCGACCGCCACTTGTCCATCGAGGCATCGAAGCCCCCGGGGGCGAGCATGAGCAGCGCCGGTCCGGATCCTCGCGTCACGTACTCCACCTTGAGCCCGTCGATCGTCGCCGTGGCCATGCCGTCGCCGTGTCTAGGTCGCGCCGCTCGTCCGCGCGCCCGCTTGGCGGAGCAGCCGCGCCATGGTGTCGTAGCCGCGCGCCTCCGCGAGCGCGAGCGGCGTCCGCCCCTCGCGGTCGGCGAGGTTCACGCTGGCGCCCGCCTCGACCAGCGCGCGCAGGGTATCGGTATGGCGCGCGCCGCCGTCGCCCAGCACGATGGACTCGATCAGCGCGGTCCATCCGAGATTGTTCACGTGGTCGAGCGGCGCGCCGGCGCGGATCAGCGTGCGCACGACCTCCACGTGGCCGAGATGGGCGGCGGCGATGAGCGCCGTGCCGTCGTAGCGGCTGGTGACGTTGCGGGGGCTGCTGCCGATGCCGAGGGCGACCTCGAGGGTCGGCACGTCACCGGCGACCGCGGCGATGGTGACAATATCGTACCGGTCGGCGTCGAGCGCGTTGGGATCGGCCCCGACCGTGGCCAGCGCGCGCATAGCCGCGTGGTGGCCGCGGTGGGCGGCGACGTGGAGCGGCGTGCGCCCGCGGGCATCGCGCGCGTCGGGACGCTGGCCATCCGCCACGAGGGCGGGGATGCGGCCTGCGTCGCCGCTCGCCGCCGCCGCGAAGAGCCCCCTGTAGCCGGCGACTTCCGACGGAGAGGGCGCGACCTGCGCGGCGGCGGGATCGAAGGCGAGCGCGAGCAGCACGAGGCCGACCAGCCGGGCGCGGCCGCTCATTCGGGGGGAAATGGAGCCGCGTAGCGCTCGGGCGGGAGCCGCAGGCCGTTCGAGAAGAACGACACCGTGTGGTAGAAGCCGACCAGCGCGATCAGCTCCAGGATCTGCTCCACGCTGAACGCCGCCGCCAGGGCCTGCCAGAGCCCGTCCGAGATCCTCGCGGTGTCGTGCAGCTCGTCGACGAGCCGCACGAGCAGCCGCTCCTCGTCGGTCCACGCGGGATCCTCGCCGCCGCCCCGCACCGTGGCGCGCACCTGCTCGGGCGTGAGGCCCACCCGCTCCGCGAAGAAGGCCACATGCACGCCCCACTCGTAGGCGCAGCCGCAGCGCGCGCAGGTCCGGTCGATGACGATCTCGCGGTGGCGCAGCGAGACGGGCCCGCGATCCAGCAGGCCGCCCGCGCGGAACTTCTCGTAGACACGGGGCACGCGGGCCAGCGTCGTGAAGAGGGCGAGCGGCGGCACGCCCGGCGGCATGATCTTGTCGAACACCGCCCGGAGGTCGGGGGGAAACGGCGGCGCGACGGGCGCGACGCGGGGGGCGGGCTCGGGCGTGCGGGACTCGGGGCGCGGTGTCGCCGGAGCGCTCATGCCCCGTCGAGCGCCATCGTGAACGTGCCGGCGTAGCCGCCGTCGCGCGGCGCCAGCGCCAGCGTGAGCTCGCGCCCGCCGCGACGGTAGAGCCCGTCCTCGGCGTTCCGGATGCCGCGGCGCCCGCGCGCGCTGTACGGCGGCCCCGCGAGCACGCGGTCGGTGAGGGCGTCGTCGAAGTAGAGCTGCGAGGTGAACTCGTAGCCCGGACGCTGGCCCTGGGGCGAGCGCACCTTGAAGTGGATGTGCACGGTGCGGCCTTGATACGCGCCGGGATACACGGTGAGGAAGCGGACCCGGCCCTCCCCATCGGTGAGCTGATAGCCGCGGAGGAACTTGCGCCCCACCGTGCTCCCCCCGGGATCGCTGACGTCGGAGTAGACGCCGAGGTGGTCGGAGTGCCACACGTCAACGCGCGCGCCGGCGAGCGGAGCGCAGCCCGCGCGGCCGAGCCGGGCGATGAGGAGCGTCAGCTCGAGCGGGGTACCGGGCTTGACCGAGCCGTCCGACGGATCGACGCGGATGTCGGAGCGATTGAGCGCCTCCTCGACGAAGTACGGACCCTCCGTCTGCGCGGGACGGGCGACGCATCCCGCGGCGGGCGCTGCGCTCTGCCCGCGCGCCGGGCCGGACGTCAGGAGCGAGACACCGGCCGCGCCCAGCAGCGCGAGCGCCTCGCGCCGCGACACCACGTGCCCCCTGGCGACATCGTCGGCGCGCATCCGGGCATCCACCCGCCCAAGCATACCTCAGCCCTCGCGATCAGAGCGCGCCGCGCATCCTGACCTCGGGGACCCGCGCGCCGCCGATCTCGAGCATCCGGGTCCGGTCCGGGGCGGCGCCGAAGCCCACCGTCTCGTAGAAGCGGCGCGCGGGGTG
>DASTYT010000058.1 GCA_035764725.1 Candidatus Methylomirabilota bacterium
GCGGCGCTGGGCGCTTGCGCCCCCGCCGGCACGACCATCGTGAGCAGGGAAAAGAGGACAAGGACGGACCTCATGAATTCTCTCCCGTAACTGCCGATCGGGGCCGCTAGTTCCCGGCCCGGGCGGGCGAGCGTCGCGCCATCAGGTGCCGGTGGAACGGACCCCGACCAGGCGGGTCTCCATGACGAGCGCGTCCTCGCCGGTGTCGAAGTAGTAGCCTTTGCGGCGACCGATCACCGAGAACCCAAGGCTCTCGTAGAGCCCGAGGGCCTCGGTGTTGCTGGGCCGCACCTCGAGAAAGGCCAGCGTCACGCCGCGCGAGCGGCCGTCCTCGAGCATGGCGTGGAGGAGCGCGCGCGCCAGCCCCTGCCCGCGCCGGTGCGGATGCACGGCGAGATTGGTGACGTGGATCTCGTGGCCGATCTCCCAGAGGCACAGATAGCCGGCGACCGCGCCGTCCGCGCGCACGACGAGGCAGCGGGCCACGCGGTTCTGCGCGATCTCGTAGCGGAAGGCGGCGCGCGACCAGGGCGTCTTGAACGAGAGGCGCTCGATCTCGAGCACTTCGTCGAGATCGTCGAGCGTCATCGGGGCCAGGGCCAGGTCCGCGGTCATGCCGTGCGCCGCGCCTTCAGCTCCGCCTCGGACGGGCGCAGGTAGAGCGGCGCCAGCGCCTCCGCGTCGACGCCGCGCCCCGCGACGAGCATGGCATGGCCGAGCTGGGCCACCACACCGGGCGATGGCAGCCGGCGCGCGGGGGGCGCCTCCGTGACGCCGGCGCCGAGCCGCACGAGATACGGCCGGCACGGGGCGACGCCGTCGCCCAGGACGATGACAGGCGCGACGAGGCGCGCCGCCGCCTCCGCCGGCGCGATCGCGAGATAGTCCCATTCGCGCCGCATCGCCCCGCCCTGCCAGCGGTAGAGAGAGCAGTAGACTTCGCCCTTGCGCGCATCGAGGAGCGGGCACACCGGGGCGTCCGCGAACGGGAGCGTCGCGGCGAGCGCGTCGAGGGTCGGCACGGGCGCGACGGGAAGACTCAAGGCGAGGGCCAGGCCCTTCGCGGTGGCGATGCCGACGCGCAGACCCGTGAACGAGCCCGGCCCCACCGAGACGGCCAGGCCCTCGAGCTGCCGCGGAGTCCAGCCGGAGTCGGCGAGCAGGCGGTCCACCACCGCCATCATTCGCTCGGAATGCGTGAGCGCGATCGACAGCGTGGTCTCGGCGATGAGCCGCTCGCCATCCAGGAGCGCTGCGCCGCCGGCGAGGGTGGCGGACTCGAGGGCCAGGATCCTCATGCGGGGGCCAGTGTACTCGTGGATCTTTGGGGTTGACAAGGAAGCGCCCCGATGGCCATTCTGACCGCTACCCCACCACAAAGGAGCACCGAATGACCCCGCCGCCGCGCCGGGACACCGAGGCCATGGATGCCGAGGTCCGCGAGAAGATCCATCTCGAGATCCTCAAGCGCACCGGGGCGTATCACGCCAACGACCACATCCTCCTCCCGTCGGGCCAGCACACGACGGAGTACATCGAGAAGACGCTCGTCACCACCGAGCCTTCGTTCACCGAGGGTCTGGGCGCGGTGATCGCCAAGCACTACGCGCAGTGGCCCATCGACGTCGTGCTGTCCACCGGGCCCGGTGCGCTCATCCTCTCGCACTGCGTGGCGCGCGCGCATCCCTCGCGGCCCACCGTCATGTACGGCACCAAGGGCGTGAGCGGGGGCAAGCGGCGCGTGAGCCTGCCCGTGGAATTCCACCGGCTCATCCGGCCCGGCACCAAGGTGCTCGTGGTGGAGGACCTCGTCTCCTCGGGCGCCACCGTGCGCCTGCTCACCGAGCTCGTGGAAAGTCTGGGGGGGCAGATCGTGGGCATCGGCGCGCTGTGGCGCCGCACCAAGCGCGCGGAGGTGGACGGCAAGCCCATCTTCAGCCTCGTGAGCCGCGACTTCCCCACCTATCCGCCGGAGGCGTGCCCGCTGTGCAAGAAAGGCGTGCCGCTCAATCGCGAGTTCGTCAAGCGTCGCGACGAGCGGAGACCATCGCACGTCCAGGAGTAACCGTACCCCCTAGATGTAGTCGCCGGGCCGGCTGATACCCCCTCCTGGTGTATTTTGTCCTTGACACGATTTTTTCACGCCCTTACAGTCCGAACTGTCCTAACACCGCACGACGCGCGCGGATCGGGAGGGAGGTGACACGATGGCGAAGAAGAAGGCGGCAAAGAAGAAGAAGAAGTAAGGCGCCTGAGTCCCGGCGCTCGGCCCTGTCGGCCCCATCCCGGCAGGGCCGAACCATCTCAGCACAACTCCCATTGTCCCCATGACGCAGGCCGCGCGTACGGGCCACCGCGGGTGTGGTGCTGGCGACGTCGAAGTAGGGCCGCGGCCTAGTAGACGAACGGCACAGGGAGCGGCGGGCGGCCGTACGGCCGGCCCGCGCGCACCGTCAGCACCGGGACCAGCTTCTTGGTACCGCTGCGCCGGTTGTTGCGCGTGTCCACGAACTCCACCGGGCCGTCCACATAGTCGAAGATGGCCACATCCGCAGGCGCGCCCACCTGCAGCGTGCCGAGCCCGGGCACCTTGCCGATGATCTTGGCGGGCTCCACCGTCGCCTTGGCCACCACGTCTTCCAGCGACATGCCGAGGGCGAGGAACTTGGACATGACCCACGGCAGGGTCGGATAGCCCGGCGTGTTGATGCTCACGGCATGGATGTCGCTCGAGATGGTGTCGGGGGTGAAGCCCTGCTGCATGGCGGGCTCGCACACCGTGAAGTCGAAGCTCCCTCCGCCGTGCCCCACGTCGATGACCACGCCACGCTGCTTCGCCGCGCGAGCGGCGGGGAGGAGCTGGCCGTTCTGCACGGTGTTGTTCCCCGCCCCGCTGTAGGAATGGGTGAGGATGTCGCCGGGGCGCAGGAGATCCAGGAGGTCGGCGAGATTGCCCGGCGCCGCCCCGATGTGGCACATCACCCGGGCCCACTTCCCCGCCTGCTCGGCGGCCCGGATCGCCCGACGGAGCGGCTCGAGGCCGTTCTGGCCGACCACGGAGTCCGTGATGCGCACCTTCACGCCCAGCACGAGGTCCGGGTTCTCCGCGACCGCCTTGGCCGCGCCGTCCACGTTCGCGTAGTCGATGTTGAGCATCTCGCCCGGCGCCAACCCGCCCGCCAGCCCGATGCTCGCGATGTGCACGAAGCCGTAGAGCCGCGTGCGCGACTGGGCCACCGCGAGATGCTTGAACGCGCCGAAGGTGTGCCAGCCGCAGTCGCCCGCCGACACCGCGGTGGTGGTGGCGGTGATCGGCACGAGCTCGTCGGCGGGAAGGCCGAGCCCCAGGTGGGGCACGAGATGCGTGTGCAGGTCCACGAGCCCGGGCGTCACGAGCTTCCCGGACGCGTCGATGCGCTGGACGGCGCGGTCGGGCGCGATGCTCGACGCGACGGCGGCGATCTGGCCGTAGCGGATCCCGACGTCCATGCGGCCCCGGAGCCGCTGGCTCGGGTCCAGCACCTCGCCGTTGGCGATCACGAGCTCGTACTTGAGCCCGGGATCGGCGGGATTGAAGCCGCGCGGCACCGGCGCGCCCTGGGCCACCTGCATGGGGACGGCGGCCCGCGCCGCGGCGTCCGCGGCCCCGGCGGCGCTCAGCGAGGCGCCGGCAGCGGTGCTGGCGGCGATGGAGGTGTTGCGAATGAAGTCTCGGCGGGACAGATCCACGGCGTCTCCCCCGACGTCGAGGCGCGCTGGGTGATCAGCGCCGAGGCGCGACCTTGACGGGCTTGGCGACCTTGCCCTTCTCGCCTTCCTTGATGAGCCCCTTCACCTCGTCCATGAACTGCGAGATGTCCTTGAACTGGCGGTAGACGGAGGCGAAGCGCACGTAGGCGACCTGGTCGAGCTTCTGGAGATGCTCCATGACCACCTCGCCCAGCTCCTTCGAGGTGATCTCCTTCTCGGCGCGCTCGTGGAGCTTGGCCTCGATCTCCGCCACCACGTCGTCCACCGCCTGCACGCCGACGGAGCGCTTCTCGCACGCCTTGAGGATCGAGCCGCGCAGCTTCTGGCGGTCGAACGGCTCGCGGCGGTTGTCGCGCTTCACCACGTGCGGGAGCACGTCCTCGATGTACTCGTAGGTGGTGTACCGCCGGTGGCACTTGAGACATTCGCGCCGGCGGCGGATGAACTCGCCGTCCCGGCCCACCCGGGAGTCCACCACGCGATCCTCGGTGTGCCCGCAGAAGGGACATTTCATGGGCGGAGCCGCTCCGGGTAGAGGGGGAACCGCGACGTGAGCGCCTGCACCTCCGTGCGTACCGCCGCTTCGGTGGCGGCGTCGCCGAGCGTGCCGAGCACGCGGTCGATGAATCCCGCGATCTGCGCCATCTCGGGCTCCTTCATGCCACGCGTGGTGACCGCCGGCGTGCCGATCCGGATGCCGCTGGTGACCATCGGTCCCTTGGTGTCGAAGGGGATGCCGTTCTTGTTCACCGTGATCCAGGCGCGGTCGAGCGCCTCCTGCGCATCCTTGCCGGTGACCCCCTTGGGCGTGAGGTCGACGAGAAGGAGATGGGTGTCGGTGCCCCCCGAGACGAGCCGGAAGCCCCGCGCGGCCATGGCCTCCGCGAGCGCCTTCGCGTTCTTCACGATCTGCCGCTGATAGGCGCGCCATGCCGGCGTCTGGGCCTCGCGGAAGGCCACCGCCTTCGCCGCGATCACGTGCATCAGCGGCCCGCCCTGTATGCCGGGCAGGACCACGCGGTCGAGGTCCTTGGCGTGCGCGGCTCGGCACATCACCATGCCGCCGCGCGGCCCGCGCAGCGTCTTGTGTGTGGTGGTCGTGACGAAGTCCGCGTAGGGCACGGGCGTGGGATGCAGGCCGGCCGCCACCAGCCCCGCGGTGTGGGCGATGTCGGCCATGAAGGCGGCGCCCACATCCTCGGCGATCTGGCCGAAGGGCTTGAACTCGATCGCCCGCGGGAACGCGGAGCCGCCGGCGATGATGAGCTTGGGGCGATGCTGCCGGGCCAGGTCGCGCACCTGGTCCATGTCGATCCGCTCGTCGCTCGTGCGCACCCCGTAGGGCACGATGGTGTAGAGCTTGCCCGAGAAATTCATGGGGCTGCCCGCGGTGAGGTGCCCGCCGTGCGAGAGGTTCGGCCCCAGCACGACGTCGCCGGGCTTGAGCAGGGTCATGTACACGGCCATGTTGGCCTGCGACCCCGAGTGCGGCTGCACGTTGACATGCTCCGCCCCGAACAGCTCCTTGGCGCGCGCGATGGCGAGCTCCTCGACCACGTCGACCATCTCGCAGCCGCCGTAGTAGCGCTTGCCTGGATAGCCCTCGGCGTACTTGTTAGTGAGGACGGAGCCCACCGCCTCCAGCACCGCTTCGGAGACGAAGTTCTCCGAGGCGATCAGCTCGAGGTTGCGCACCTGGCGCTCGGTCTCGCCGCGAATCGCCTTCGCGATCTCGGGGTCGACCTGCTCCAGGTGGCTCATCCCCGGGCCCTCCGTGGCCCTATCCGCAGCGCTCGCCGCGCAGGCGCTGCTCGAGCGCGACGATCTTCCCCACGCGGCGCGCGTGACGGTCGCCTGCGAAGGGGGTCGCCACCCAGAGGCTCAGGATCTCGAGCGCGAGCTCGCGGCCGGTGAGGCGCGCGCCCAGGCAAAGGACGTTCGCGTCGTTGTGCTCGCGGCTCATGCGCGCGGTGAACGTGTCGAAGCAGGCGGCGGCCCGCACACCCGGCAGCTTGTTGGCGGCGATCGCCATGCCGATGCCGGTGCCGCAGACAAGGACCCCGCGATCGACCTTGCCCACCGCGACCGCCTCGCCCACCTGGGCGGCGTAGTCGGGATAGTCGACCGATTCGGGCGAGTGCGTGCCGAAGTCGAGGACCTGATGGCCCTGGTCGATGAGCCAGGCCTTGCAGGCTTCCTTGAGCTCCCACCCGGCGTGATCGGCTCCGAGCGCGATGGCGAGCATGCGGCCCTACCTTACGCTCTGTGGCGTTGCAGTGTCAAGAAGGCGCTAGATATGGTGTTTCCGTCGCTTCTCAGACGTCGACACGCTGGCCGTCTCGCGCGACGGCCACCCGCCAGCCCCGCGCCGCCACGTCCTGACGGAGGGCTTCCGCCGCGCCCGCCTCGCCGTGGACGAGGTAGGTCATGCCGGGCGGGTGACGAAAGCCATCGAGCCAGCGGAGGATCTCGGACCGGTCGGCGTGGGCCGAATAGGCGTCGCTGGCGAGGATGGTGGCGCGCACCGGAACCATCTCGCCGAACATCCGGAGCTCGCGGGCCCCGTCCCTCAGGAGGCGGCCACGCGTGCCGGCCGCCTGATACCCCACGAACAGCACCGTGGTCCGAGGGTCGGGCAGGAGGCGCCGGAAGTGGTGGAGGATGCGGCCGCCGGTCGCCATGCCGCTCCCGGCCAGGATGATGCCCGGCGCCGGCGCGTCGTTGAGCCGCTTGGAGTCATCGACCGTCTTCGTGACCTCGAAGCGCCGCGGCGCGTACGGCTTGGTCCGCGCGGCCACCTCACGCCGGAGCGCCTCGTCCTGCTCTTCGAGATGCCGCGCGTAGATGGCGAGGGCCTCGATGGCCATGGGGCTGTCGAGGAACACCGGGAGCGATGGGATGCGCCCAGCCTCCTCGAGCTGGCGCAGGTCGAACAGCACCTCCTGCGCGCGGCCGACCGCGAAGGCCGGGATGAGGAGCCAGCCGCGCCCGTCCACCGCGCGCCGTACCGCGCCGACCAAGCGGTCGCGGCGATCGTCGTGCTCGTGGAGGCGATCGCCGTACGTGGACTCGAGCAGCAGCACGTCGGCTTCCCCGACCGGGTCGG
Source organism: Candidatus Methylomirabilota bacterium (assembly GCA_035764725.1). NCBI lineage: Bacteria > Methylomirabilota (SeqCode) > Candidatus Methylomirabilota bacterium. The sequence continues at coordinate 6,857 of DASTYT010000058.1, forward strand.
GGTCGCGCATGATCGGCACGTCGTAGCGCCCGAGGTCGCCGGAGAAGACCACGAGGCGCCCGCCCAGCCGGCACTCGACGAGCCCGGCACCCAGGATGTGGCCGGAGTGCGTGAAGCGCGCCTCCACGCCGGGGCCCGGCGCGAAGGCGGCGCCGAAGTCGGCGGTGCGGAGCTGACGCAGCGTCCGCGCGGCGTCGTCCACCGTGAACAGCGGCAGCGCGGGCGTGTGGCGGGAGGTGCCGTGGCGATTCGCGAACGCCGCCTCCTCCTCCTGGAGATGCGCGGCATCGGGCAGCATCACGCGGAGGAGATCGGCGGTGGCGGGCGTGCAATACACGGGTCCCGTGAAGCCCGCGCGCACGAGCCGCGGGAGATAGCCCGAGTGGTCGATGTGGGCGTGGCTCAGCACCACCGCGTCCAGTCGCGCGGGCTCGAGGGGAGGCGCCTGCCAGTTGCGCGCACGGAGCGCCTTCAAGCCCTGAAACAAGCCGCAATCGAGCAGCACGCGCGCCCGGTCGGACTCGAGGAGGTGCCGCGAGCCGGTGACGGTCTCGGCGGCGCCGAGAAAGGTCAGTGCGACGCTCACCGCCCGGGCAGCCCTCCGCGACCGGCGCGCGCGGGAATCGGGCGGAGCGGTCCAGCGCCGACGGGGAAGTCGAAGGTCTCCAGGCTGGCGCCCTCCACGCCCTGGGCCACCAGGCCGGCGATCTCCAGGCGGCTCTCGAAGGCCAGGACTTCCTCCCGGCTGATCCGCGTGCCCGGGTGCTTGGGCACGAACAGCGTGCAGCAGTCGGCGTCGGGCTCGATGGAGACCTCGAAGGTGCCGATGGCTTCCGCCTGCGCGGTGATCTCGAGCTTATCCATCCCGATGAGGGGGCGCAGCACGGGCAGATCGGCCACCTCGTCCACGCGCGCGAGGTTGTGCAAGGTCTGCGAGGCCACCTGCCCCACGCTCTCGCCCGTGACGAGGGCGAGGGCGCCCGTGCGGCGGGCCAGCGCCTCGGCGATCCGGAGCATGAGCCGCCGGTAGATCACCACCCGCGCCGGACCGGGCACGCCGAGCACGACCGCACGCTGTATCTCCCCAAAGGGCACGAGATAGAGCCGGGAGTCGTACTGCCAGGCGGTCAGACGGCGGACGAGCTCGCGGGCCTTGCCCGGCGAGACGTCCGGCAGGTACGGCACGCTGTGGAAGTGGACGAAGACCACCCGACAGCCGCGCTTCATGAGCCGCCACGCCGCCACCGGCGAGTCGATGCCGCCGGAGAGCAGCGCGGCCACCGTGCCACTCGCGCCCACCGGAAGGCCGCCCGGACCCGGGCGCCTATCGCCGTAGACGAACGCCCGGCCGGGCAGCGCCTCGACGTGGACGTTCAGCTCGGGGTGCTCGAGGCTCACCCGGACGGGGTGGCGCGAGAGCACGTGCGCGCCCAGCTCTCGATTCATCTCCAGCGAAGACAGCGGCTGGGTCTTGAAGGCCCGCCGCGCGGTGATGCGGAATGAGGCGAAGCGCCGGCCCTCGGTGACGCGATCCACCGCCCGGCGCAGCGCATCCATGTCCGGCGTGGTGTGCTCGGCGAGAGCATAGTTGGCGACGCCGAACACGCGGCCGATGCGCTCGGCGGCCGCCTCCGCGTCCACCGCCGGATCGAGGTGGAGCACGATGCGCCCGGTGAGCTGCTCCACGCGCACCGGCGGGAGATCGGCGAGCGCGCGGAGCAGGCTCTCCTGGAGGCGCCGGAGGAAGAGCGGGCGATTGCCCCGCTTGAGGCTGATCTCGTGGTAGTGGACCACCACCACGCGCGGCCGCGCCGGCTCCGCCATCACTCGGCCTCGGGCGAACGGGGATGCTTGGGCCGGCGTCGGTAGACGGTCTTCGGCACCTCGACCTTGGGAGGCTTCCGCGGCATCGGCTTGCGCACGCGCGCGTGCGCGGGCTTCTTCGACTTTCCCACCGGGCTAGTATAAGCCGCCGGGAAACGTGTTCACGCCGGCGTGGCGGCCAGACGCCTTGTACATCTTCACGCCGCCCCATACCTGGCCGGCGACGCCGTCGTGGAGGGCCCAGCTCCGGCCGCGGACGGTGAGGCCCGCGCCTGCCGCACGGAACGGCGTCGAACCGTTCAGCCCCCGCGTCAGCGCGCCCGTCTGGGCGAACTGATCGTGGATGAACTCCATGACCTCGCGCCCCATGATGTAGCCGCAGCCATGGCGCTCGTAGATGATGGCCGAGTGGTAGAAGAGGGGGTCGATCAGATAGAGGTCCTTGCCGATCAACCCGCAGAATCCCTCCATGCACTGGAGCACCCGCGCGAGCAGCCGCAGGCCCCGGCGGACCTGGCCGGGGGCGAGCCCGTCGCGCTGCGCGCGCTCCTCTTCGGCGAAGTTCCGCGAGGCGGTGCCGAACAGCGTGTCCTTGCCGTCGGGATCGCGGTCGATCCCGTAGCGGGGCGCGGCGGGATCGTTGATCTGCACGAAGGCGAGCTCGGGCACCGACATCGACGACATCTCGACGTCCACCAGGAGCGTGGGGTCCGGATCGCCGGGCGCCGAGCGCACCTCGACACGCGCCCACGGCCGGTCCTCCGGCGCGGTGATGCGCACGAGGCGGGCGCCGTCCGGGCGGCACAGCGTGCTGGGGCTGATCTCGAGCCGCCGCAGCAGCTCCCCCGGCACGAGACGGAGATAGAGCGCCTCGGCCATCTCGCGCGGGAGCGCGTTGATCTCCTCGATCGAGGTGAGGCCGAGCCCGGCGGCGCGGGGGTCCACGGCGCTAGCTCCGGGCGTCGGCAGCGAGGACACGGGCCCGCGCCAGCTCGTCGGGGGTGTTGACGTTCATGAACACGCGCGCCGGGTCGCCCACCGCCGCGACCTCCGCTTCCGTGATCGCGAGCACGCGGACCTCCTCGAAGAAGCCGGTGATGCGGAGCCGACCCTCGCGGAGGCGCCGCTCCATCGGAGCCAGGCACGCCTTGCCGTAGCAGGCGTGAAGCGTCTCCCACTGCTCGCCGATGCGCGGGGCCACCACGTCGGCCTCGCCGGCGCGGGCCAGCACCAGGCGCGCTACCGGCTCGGAGAGGAACGGCATGTCGCACGCGACGGTGAACGCGGCATCCCCCGGCGCCGCGCGCAGGCCGGAATAGATGCCCCCGAGCGACCCGCCCTCCGGGAAGAGGTCCGGCACCATGGGGAGCCCGAGGAACGCGTAGAGATCGGGCGTGTTGGTGACAAGCAGCACGCGCTCCGTGACCTGGCGCACGACGTCGAGCACGCGCGCGACGATCGGGCGGCCGCCCAGCTCCATGAGGGCCTTGGGCTCGCCCCCCATGCGCGTGCTCTTGCCGCCCGCCTGGATGACACCGGTGATCGCGAGACTCACAAGTGTATCGGTCCCTGACGGAGTATGCGGGGCGGCCACACCGTGCAATCGGCGAGCGTGGACCCGGCGCCGCCGGCGGTGGCTCCGGCATCCAGGATGAAGTCCACCGCCTCCCCGAAGCTCGCCGCGACCTCGCCCGCGCGGGTGGGCGGCGCGCTCCCGCTGGGATTGGCGGAGGGCGCGGTCAGCGGCATCCCTGCCGAGCGCACGAGCCCCAGCGCCACCGCGTGACCCGGGACGCGCACGCCGACGGTGCCGCTGCCTGCCGTCACCTCGGTGGGCACCAGCGGAGCGGCCCGGAGCACGAGCGTCAGCGGGCCCGGCCAGTGGCGCGCCATCAACTCGCGGGCGCCGGGGCTCGCGCCCTCGACCAGTGCGAGCGCGCGCTCCATCGAGCCCACGAGCACGAGGAGGGGCTTGGACTCGGGCCGGCCCTTGATGCGGAACACCCGCCGCACCGCCTCCGGCGACAGGGCGTCGGCGCCCAGCCCGTAGAAGCTCTCGGTGGGAAACGCCACGGTGCCACCCGACCTGAGCACGGCCGCGGCCGCGTCGAGCACCTCGGGGTCCGGGCGGTCGGCATCAACCACCCTCATCACGGTCACCGGGCGAGCGCCCTCCGCGCGATGTCACGCCGGAAGTGCGCGCCCTCGAAATGGATGTGCGCCACGGCGGCGTAGGCCGCGTCCACCGCGGCGCGCACGTCGGAACCGAGGGCCTGGACGCCGAGCACGCGCCCGCCCGCGGTGACGAGCACGCCGTCGCGGAGCGCCGTGCCCGCGTGGAACACGCGCACGCCGGAGAGCGCCTCCGCGTCCGCCACCCCCCTGATCGGCCGGCCGGTCTCGTAGCTGCCCGGATAGCCGCCCGAGCTCATCACCACGCACACCGAGGTCTCCGGCGACCACGGCACGCTCGCGGGAATGCTCGCGCCGCGAGCCACCGCGTCCAGGAGCGGCAGCAGATCGGCGGCGAGGCGCGGAATCACGACCTGGCACTCGGGATCGCCGAAGCGGCAGTTGAACTCGACCACGCGCGGCCCCTGGCGCGTGATCATGAGACCCACGTAGAGAAAGCCCGCGAACGGCGTCCCCTCTTTGGCCATGGCGGCGACGGTGGGCCGCACGATCTCGGCCATGGCCCGCTCCGTCACGCCCGCGTCCATCACCGGCGCCGGGGAGTAGGCGCCCATGCCCCCCGTGTTCGGGCCCTGATCGCCGTCGAACACGGTCTTGTGGTCCTGGGCGGAGGCCAGCGGCAGGATGGCATCGCCGTCGGTGATGGCGAAGAACGACGCCTCCTCGCCGACCATGAACTCCTCGATGACCACGCTGGCCCCGGCGGCGCCGAACGCGCGCTCGTCCAGGCACTGGGCGACGGCGGCATCGGCCTCGGCCAGGTCGCGACAGATGATGACGCCCTTGCCCGCGGCGAGGCCGTCCGCCTTCACGACCAGTGGCACACCGAGCTCCCGGCACCAGGCGCGCGCGGGCCCGGCCTCGGTGAAGGCCCGGAAGCGCGCGGTGGGAATCCCGTGGCGCGCCATGAGGTCCTTGGCGAAGGCCTTGCTGCTCTCGAGCCGTGCCGCCGCCTGGCTGGGACCGAACACGGCGAGGCCGCACTCGCGGAAGCGGTCGGCCAGCCCGATCGACAGCGGCAGCTCCGGCCCCACCACCGTGAGGTCCACGCGCTCGTGCAGGGCGGCGGCCACGAGCGCCTCGATCTCGCCCTCCTTGATGGGGAGACACCGGGCGTGCTGCGCGATGCCGGGGTTGCCGGGTGCGGCCAGCAGCGCCGTCACGCGCGGGCTCTGGGCGAGCTTCCAGGTCAGGGTGTGCTCGCGCCCGCCCGAGCCGATGACCAGCACTTTCACCGGTCGGCGTCCTCCTCGTCGTCGGCGGCCCCGCCGCCCTCGAGGTGCGAACGCGCGATCTGGGACCAGGGGCTGCCGAGATCGAGCTCGAGATACCTCCGCCAGTGCACGGCGGCGGCCGCGCTACGGCCCATCTTGCCGAGCACACCGGCCAGGTTGAAGTGGGCGTCCGCGTAGTCCGGATCCATCTCCAGCGCGCGGCGGTACCAGTTCACCGCGGTGGGGAAGTCGCCGAGGTCCTCGCCCAGCGAGCCCAGGTTGAACGCGGCCTGGGTGCAGGTGGCGTCGGCGGCGAGAGCCGAGCGATAGCACTCCCTTGCCTTCTCGTAGTGGCCCATCCGGTGCTGAAGCAGACCCATGTTGTTCCACGCCGCCGCGTAGCCGGGATCCACCGCGAGCACCCGCTGGTAGGCGTCCACCGCCGCCTCCCAGCGCTCGGGATCGTCGTCCCACTCGGAGGCGCGCGAGAACCAGATCTCGGCAGCATCGCTGGGCGGAATCATGGGGCGCACGCGGCCCCACGCCAGCGACTCGCGCGTCTCCCGCTCCAGCTCGAGCGCGGGGAAGTCCAGCAGCGCCTGGCCGGTGCGGGCGTCGAAGCGGAGCTGATCCTGCGCCACGATGATGCGCTGCCCCTCCACGGAGAGCCGCACCTCGGCGAGAGGCGAGTCCGACTCGGGCGCCAGACGGCGGGCCCCGGCGAGGGCCTCGCGCACCTGGCGCACGCTCGCCCCCGCATCCAGCAGCGCCGCGCCCACGCGGCACGCGACCACGTCGCGGAAGCGGAAGCCGGTGGTCTCCGCGTCGAGCAGCCCGAGCCGCCGGAGCTGCAGCGCGCGCTTGGGCGTGAGCCGGAGGAGGCGGGTGAGCTCCCGCAGGCTGAAGACGCGCTCGGAATGGGCGGTGGGCACCGGGATGACGGCTAGTGCTTGAAGTGGCGGATGCCGGTGGTGACCAGCGCCATGCCATGCTCGTCGGCGGCCGCGATCACCTCCGCGTCGCGCACCGAGCCGCCGGGATGGAGCGCCGCGGTCGCGCCCGCCGCCGCCACCACGTCCAGCCCGTCGCGGAACGGGAAGAAGGCGTCGGACGCGCACACCGTGCCCTTGGTGTCGAGCCCCACCTCGCGCGCGCGCATCACCGCGATGCGTGCGGAGTCCACGCGGTTCATCTGGCCCGCCCCCACCCCGACCACCTGCTCCGCGGTGGTGAGCACGATGGCGTTGGACTTGGCGTGCTTGGCCACGCGCCAGGCGAAGCGGAGCGCACGCATCTCGGCCTCGGTGGGCGCGCGCCGGGACACCATCTTGAGCTCGGCAGGGTCGAGGTCGGTGAGATCCGCGTCCTGCACGAGGAGGCCGCCCAGCACGCTGCGCATCTCGGCCAGGCGCGCGGGATAGTCCGCCCGCGCACACGGGAGCTGGAACACGCGGCACTTCTTCTTGGTGCGGCGAAGCTCCTCCAGCGCGTCGGGCTCGTAGTCGGGCGCGAAGAGGATCTCGAGCAGGATCCCAGAGAGCTCCTTGACCACCTCCATGTCGAGGCTGCGGTTGACGCCCACGATGCCGCCGTAGATGGACACGGGATCGCACTGCTTCGCGCGCCGCATCGCCTCCCCCACCGACGCGCCCACCGCCACGCCGCAGGGATTGGTGTGCTTGATCACCACCGCGGCGGGTTCGCTCCACTCCAGCAGAAGCCCCAGCGCGGCCGACCAGTCGAGGAGGTTGTTGTAGGACAGCTCGGGCCCGTGGAGCTGCTGGGAGGCGGCGAGGCCCATGGGCGGACCGGCGGGCCGGTAGAAGGCCGCCGACTGGTGGGGGTTCTCGCCGTAGCGCAGCCCCTGCATGCGCTGGAAGTCCACGCGCAGGCGCGGGG
>DASTYT010000059.1 GCA_035764725.1 Candidatus Methylomirabilota bacterium
TCGGCTACATGAAGGCGGTGAAGCCGGCCGTGGACGGTCTCAACGGGACCGAATCCATCCCGGCGGACCCGACCGTGCCGGGTTCGCCGCCGGTGCCGGTGACCTCGCTGGCCGGCGACGCCGAACCCGATCCCGACGCCGGGCACGAGCTCGAGGACGTCAGCGAGCAGATGTACGGCTATGAGGACCTGAGTTTCCCCGCCGGCGGCCCCATGAACGGGTTCGTCGTCAACTACGGCCACAAGACGGCCGCGCCCGCCGGCATCATGAACTGCGTGAACCCCACGCGGATCCCAGCCCTTGGAACCCTGGTCCAGCAATTCTGCGTTTGCAACCGCTGGTATTCGTCGGTGCCCGGCCCGACGTGGCCGAACCGGCTGTTCGTCCATGCCGGTACCTCGGGAGGGCATGTCACGAACGATCTGACCCTCTACTTCCTACCTACGATCTTCGACCGGCTCGAGAAGGCCGGGCTCTCGTGGCGGATTTATTACCACGATATTCCCCAGTCACTCCTCTTCTTCTCTCTCTGGGACGACTTTCTCAACCAGCTCTTCACCAAGCGCTTCCGGACCTTCGATCGATGGGGATCGGATCTCTCGGGGCCGACGTGCCGGCTGCCGACCTATACCTTCATCGAGCCACGGTACTTCTCGCTCTTGAACATCGTCGAGGCAAACGATCAGCACCCGTCCCACCACATCGCCATGGCCGATCGCCTTGTCAACGATGTGTACACCAAGCTCCGCAACTCTCCCTGCTGGGCGCATTCGCTTCTCGTCATCGTCCACGACGAGCACGGGGGCACATACGATCATCGGTTTCCGAGCCAGCCCGCCGTCAACCCCGACGGGCTGGTGTCCGCGAGTCCCGCGTTCAATTTCACGCGTTACGGGGTGCGGGTGCCGGCGGTGGTGGTCTCGCCATGGGCGACGAACGGCGTGTGCAAGAACGTCTACGACCACACGTCGATTCTGGCCACGCTCGAGCAGCGCTTCGGCCTGATGCCGCTCACCGCCCGCGATGCCGCCGCCAACTCGCTCGGCAGCTGCCTCACGGCCTCGGTCCCGCGGTTGACCACAGCGCAGGCGCCGCGAGTGCTGCCTCGAGCGGCGATGGCGCGCATGATCGGTCCACGTCGCCGGCCGCTTTCAGAGTTTCAGCGCGGGCTCGTCGAGCTGGCCCTGCAGGTGCGTATCCCCGGTGAGCGGCGTCGTCGAGCGCTCGACGTTGAGAAGATCCGAACGGAGGACCGGGGCGCGCGCATCGTGCACGAGCGCATGGACGCGCTGCGGCGCGCGGTGGGCGCGCCGACTCCCCGCGTCAGGTGGTCGGCCGGTCGCCGAGGTCGGCGGCGAGCGCGCTGAGCACGCGGTCGTAGCGGCGCACGCCCAGCTCGCGCAGGAGCAGCGTGGCGCGCTCCATCTCGCGCGCCGCCATCCCGCGGTCACCGCGGGCGTGGTAGAGGGCGGCGAGGTCGAGGCGGGTGCGCGCTTCCTCGTAGCGGGCGCCGATGGTGGCGAACGTGCTCGCGGCATCCTCCAGCCGCCGCGCCGCCTCCGCCGCGTCGCCCTCGGCCTGCGCGATGTGGCCGAGCGTGCGCTGCGCCCAGCCGGCGCCCTGGGCGGCGTTCACGTGCAGCGTCATCTCGAGGCCCTGCCGGGCGAGGCCGCGGGCTCGGTCCAGGTGCCCGGCGAGAAAGCACGCCTGCGCCAGCAGCGCGGTGAACCAGCTGTGTGTCTGCCGGATGCGGAAGCGTCCGAGCTGCTCCACCGAGCGCTCGAGGAACGGAATGGCGGCATCCGCGTCCCCCTTCTCCAGGAGGCTCGCGCCGAGGAATCCTCGGGCCACCGCGGTGCCCACGGGGTCGCGCGCGAGCTCCACCGCGCGGCGGCAGCGCTCGATGGCGCGCTCGGAATCCCCTCGCAGGGCATGGATGCCGCCCGCGGTGAAGGCCACCGTGCTTTGCAGGCGCGGGTCCATCAGGCTCTCGCCAATGGCCTGCGCGCGCGCGAGGGCGGCGAGCGCGGCGTCGAACTCGCCGGTCATCGCGTGGTTGATCCCGACGACCCAGTGGGCCTCACCCAGCCACCACCGCTCCCGGCTCCCTTCAAGCGCGGCCACCGCTTGGCGGCCCTGGGCGAGGCCGTCGGCGTAGCGCCCCGTCCAGTAGCCGACATAGGCGAGGACGAAGCGCGCCTTGCCCTCCACCGTGCGGTCGCCGCCGCGCTGGGCCTCCTCGATCGCGCGCCCCGCGCACTCGACCGCGCGCTCGTGATCGGCGAGGACGTCGTAGGTGCGGCCGAGGCGGAAGTAGTACTCGCCGGCCAGCGCCGGGTCGCCGAGCTGCTTCACCTCCGGCTCCTGTCGGAGGAGGAGGTCGAGGATTTCGTCGAAGCGCCCCAGGAAGTGCAGCGAGTGAGCCTGGCGCAGGCTCAGCTCGAGGATCTGCCGGTCGCGCGTGCGACCGGCCGGCAGCCGCCGAGCGTGGGCGAGCGCCTCGCCGTACGCGGCCACCGCCTCGGCATTCGCGTACCAGCGCGCGGCCCGCCCGGCCAGGCGCCCCAGGTACTCGACGGCCTTGTCCGAGATCGTGGTGCGCGCATAGTGGTAGGCGAGCCGATCGTCCACGTCCTCGAGGCGTCCCGCATGCAGGCGCTCCAGCGCGGCGGCCACGCGGAGATGGAGCGCCTGGCGGCGCGCCGTCAGGAGGCTCCCGTAGGCGACCTCCTGGATCAGCGCCTGCTTGAACACGTAGATGGGCTCGCCGCCCGACGTCTCCACGTGCACGAGGTCCATGCGCTCGAGGTCGGCGAGCGGCAGCTCGAGCGTGGCCGCGTCGCCCCACAGCACGGCGAGGAGGCGGTGCGGGACGAGGCGACCGATCACCGAAGCCTCCTGCACGAGGCGCTTGGCGTCGGGACGCAGCCGGTCGATGCGGGCCATGAGCACTTCCTGGATGGTGCCGGGCAGCTCGCCGTCGGACCGGCCCTGGCGATGCTCGACCACGTGGCGCGTCAGCTCCTCGATGAAGAACGGGTTGCCCTCGGATTTGCCGAGGATCTCCGCGTCGGTGGCCTCGGAGAGGGCGCCGCCGCCCGGCATCGCGCGCACGAGGGCGAGGCTCTCCTCGGGCGTGAGCGCGGTGAGCGCGATCTGGTGGACGTGGGAGCGCTCCATCCACCGCGGCCGGTACGGCGGGCGATAGGTCGCGACCACGAGGAGGCGGGCGCGGGCCGCCCAGTCGACGAGCGCGTCGAGAAAGTCCTGGGAGGACCGGTCCATCCACTGGAGGTTCTCGATCACGAGCACGGTGGGCTCGCGCTCGGAGGTGCGCAGCACGATCTGTCGGAGCGCCTCCACCGTGCCGGAGTGAATGGCCTCGGGGCTGAGCGGCCCCGCCGGATCGCGCTCCTCCTCGATGCCGAGCAGGCGTAGCACGTGCCCGAGATGCTCGTTCCCCATGATGCCGAGCGCGTCGAGACCCCGCCGCGACTTCTCGCCCACGACGTCGGGTGGGTCGCCGTCGTCGATCTCGAACCGCCCCCGCACCACGTCGATCCACGGCAGGTACGGCACGCCGACGCCGTAGGACACGCAGTGCCCCTCCAGCCACGCGATGGGCCGCGCCTCGGTCTCGCGCCGGAGCTCCGAGACCAGGCGCGACTTGCCCATGCCGGGATCGCCGATGAGCCCGATCGCGCGGCCCGCGACGCGCCCGCGCTCCACGTCGAGCAGGGCGCGGCGGAGCGCGGCCATCTCGTGCTCCCGGCCCACCAGCGCGTGGAGGCGCGGAGGCTCGGGTCGCATGCCCCGGGAGAGCAGCTCGACGATCCGATAGGCGACCACGGGCTCGTCGCGGCCCTTGATCGGCATCGGCCCCACCGGATGCACCTTGAGATAAGCCTGAATGGGCCGGACCACGGCCTCGCTGGCGAGGATGGTATTGGGCTCGGCCTCCTGCTGCAGCCGCGCGGCGAAGTTGGTGGTATCGCCCACGGCGATGAAATCGCTCCGCTTGTTGCCGATACGGCCCACGACCACCGGCCCGCTGTTCATCCCGATGCGAATACGGAGGTCGCGGCCAGCCCAGTCGCGCTCCTGCGCCTGGCGGAGGCGCAGCGCCTGCAGGATGCCGAGCGCGGAGAGGATGGCCCGACGCTCGTGATCCTCGTGGGCGACGGGCGCGCCGAACAGCGCCATGAAGCCATCGCCCAGGAACTGATTGATGGTGCCCTCGTAGCGATGCACCGCGCCGAGGGCGAGATCGAAGAATTCGTTGAGCAGACGGTGCATGCCCTCCGCGCCGAGCCGCTCGGCCAGGGGCATCGAGCGCACGATGTCGCAGAACATGACCGTGACCTGCTTGCGCTCGCCCTCGAGCTCGCCGGGGAGGCGGTCCTGGGGGGCCTCGTCCTCCTGGGCGGCCGCCGCCATCGGGAGGGCCATCCCGCAGGCGTCGCAGTAGCGATTGCCGGGAAGGAACGGAGTCCGGCAGCGGGGGCAGAGCTGGTCGAGCCGCGTGCCGCAGGACTGGCAGAACAGCGCGCCGTCCCGGTTCATGGCCTGGCACGCGGCGCACCTCATGGTGACCAGCCTAGCGCGGAGAGGAAGCTCCGGGCGTGGCTGCCGGCGTCGCGCCGTCCCGGAGGGCCCGGATGACGACCGATAGGTCTTCGTGGTGGTGACCGGCAGCCATGGCCGCCGCGTACAAGCGCTCCGCGACGTCGGTGAGCGGCACCGGGGCGCCCACGGCGCCCGCCGCGTCCTGGATCAGGTGGAGGTCCTTCATGAAGAGGTCGAGCTTCATCTGGGCCGGGAAGGCGTCGCGCACCATCATGGGCCCGCGCACCTCGAGCATGCGCGAGCTCGCCGCGCTCTTCGCCAGCACGTCGAGGGCGAGTTCCAGGTCGAGACCGGCGCGGCGGGCCATGTTGAGGGCCTCGGCCGCCGCGGCGCTGTTGAGCGCCACCAGCAGATTGGCGATCAGCTTGAGCACCATGGCCTGGCCGGCCCGGCCGATGTAGACCGCGCGCGGGAGGATGGCCTCCAGCACCGGCCGCCAGCGGTCGTAGAGCGCGCGCTCGCCGCCCACGAAGAGGATGCCGTCGCCGCGCTCGACCATGCTACTCGTCCCGCTGACCGGGCAATCGAGGAAGGCCAGGCCGCGGGCGGCCAGCGCGCCGGCGAGGCGCTCGGTGAGAGCCGGCGAGATCGTGCTCATCTGGACGATCGGCTGATCGGGACGCGCGGCGGTGACCAGGCCCGCCGAGCCGAGCACGACCTCCTCCACGCTGGCCAGCGAGGGCAGGAGGGCGAGGACGGCGTCCGCCGCGCGCGTCACCGCGACGGCGGACCCGGCGCCCTTGCCGCCGCGCGCCTCCAGCGCGGCGACGCGCTCGCGCGCCACGTCGAAGCCCACCACGGCATGGCCGGCGGCGAGCAGCCGCGAGGCGACGGCCCCGCCGAGGAGACCCAGGCCGACCACGCCGACCGTCGCCATCACGTTCTTGCCCCGACATTCAGCACTTGGTGCACGGCGGGTAGTCGCGGGAGTAGACAGGGTTCTTCAAGAAGTCCTCCGGCTTGTAGGTCCAGAACTGGCTCACGTTCGGGAACGTGTGGATCACCGTGTTCTGGAGCCGGCCGTTCACCCGCTCCACCTTCCGCACGTAGACATTCTGAATCGGGTTGCCGAAGTCGTCGAAGCGGATCGGCCCGCGGGGCGCGTCGGAGAGATCCACGCGACGCAGCGCGGTCAGGAACTTGTCCGCATTCTCGACGTCGCCGCCGATGCTCTCGAGCGCGGCCTTCATGGCGAAGCCGGCCACGTAGGTGCCCTCGGAATAGTAGGAGGGAATCTGCTTGAACTTGGCTTCGTAGGCCTGGGCGAACTTGCGGTTGGCCGGCGTCGCCAGGGCCGCCGAGTACTGCAGCGCCGTCACCACCCCGAGCACCTCGTCGCCCATCGTGCGTAGCACGTGCTCATCCGTGAAGGTGCCGCCACACACCAGCGGGAGCTTTGCCTTGAGGCCGGCCTCCGCGTATTGCTTCGAGAAGCGCAGCGCATCTGCGCCCGAGAAGATGCAGTACACGGCGTCGACGTCCCGGCGCAGCTGGGCGAGATAAGGGCCGAAGTCCGGCGTGTTGAGCGGCGGCCAGAGCTTTTGCACGACCTGGCCGCCCGCCTCTTCGAACGTGCGCTGGAAGCCCGCGGCGACTTCCCAGCCGAAGGCGAAGTCGTACCCGATCATGGCGATCCGCTTGTAGCCGAGATTGTCGAAGACCCACTTCCCGAAGGGGTGCGAGGGCTGCGCGCTGGACCACCCGGTGCGCACGATGTACGGACTCTTCTTCCGCTGAGTGATGTCCTCGGAGGACACGATGGGGAAGATGGTCGGCATTTTCTTGCTGTCCACGTAGGGCGCGATCGCGTAGCCGACGGCGGCGGAGAGAGGACCCACCAGCATGTGCACGCCCTGGCTCTCGACCAGGCTCCGCGCCTTCGCGAGCCCGGTGGGCGGCTTGCCCTCGTCGTCCTCGGTGATGAGCTTCACCTCGCGGCCGGCGACCTTCCAGCCCTGCTCTTCGAAGAAGAGCTGAAAGCCATTCGCCATGTCCTTGCCGTTGGCGGCGAGCGGACCGGTCTCGGGGATGAGAAAGCCGATCTTGATCGGCCCCTTCTGGGCCGGCGCTCGGCCCGGCCCTGCGAGCGCGAGGGCGAAGGCGGCGGCGACGACCACGGCGAGCAGGGCGAGCTTGCGCATGGGCATGTTCCTCGGCGGCGAGAGCGGCCGCGGGTCGGAGTCTCAGCCGCCGAGAGCATGGCACAGCGCGCGGCCGGATGCTAGGCTACGGCCCCGGATCCGAGGAGACACGCGGATGATCAGATCGCGGCACCGTGCCCACTGGGCCACCGTCCTGACGCTCCTGCTCGCGACCGGCTGTGCAAGCAGCCCTCCGCCGCCGGGCGCCTCCGCCGCGCTGAGGGCCGCCGACTCCGAGACGCGCGACATGCGCCTCGTGGGCCATGACGGCCTGCAGACCCGGTCCGCGTATCAGCCGGTGATCCAGAAGCAGGGCAATCGCTGGATCGCCTACATCGGCCATCACGGCGGCCGCAAGCTGAACCCGCTCACCGGCCAGATGGAAGAGAGCGGCACATCCATCGTGGACGTCACCGATCCGCGCGCGCCGCGCTACCTCGTCCACATCCCCGGTGCGCCCGGCGAGGCGGAGGCGGGCGGCGCGGCCATGGTGCGCGTGTGCGACGGCGCGACCCTGCCCAAGGGCAACCCGGCCAAGGTCTACCTGCTCCGCACCCTGGGCAACCTCGCGCATGAGATGTGGGACGTGACCGATCCCGCCAAGCCCGCGCGGATCAACACCATCGTCTCGGGGCTCGAGCAGACGCACAAGAACTGGTGGGAGTGCGACTCCGGCATGGCCTACCTCGTCTCCGACGGCAAGCCGGGCGGGTGGCGGACGAACCGGATGACGAAGATCTACGATCTGTCCGATCCGGCGAATCCGCGCTTCATCCGCGACTTCGGATTGCCCGATCAGGCGCCGGGCTCCACGGGCACCGCCACGCCCGGCGTGCACGGGCCCATCTCGATGGGCAATCGCGTGTACTTTCCCTACGGCACCGGCGCGGACGGGGCGCTGCAAATCGTGGACCGCGAGCGTCTGCTCGCCGGCGATCCCCGCGTGCCGGCGGCCGGCCGCTTCGCGCCGACACGGGAGAATCTGCTCTATCCCCAGGTGGGCTGGATGCCGATGTCGCCGTCGTGGGGCGGGCACACGAGCTTCCCCGTGCTGGGCGTCTCCATCGGCGACTGGACCCGCAACGCCTACGGCGGCACGCGCGACTTCGTCGTGCTCGTCTCCGAGTCGCTGAAGAACGAGTGCCAGGAGGCGCGCCAGCTCACCTTCATGGTGGACGTGACCACCGAGGACAAGCCCTTCTCGGTGGCGACCTTCGAGGTGCCGGACCAGCCCGGCGACTTCTGCGGGCGAGGCGGACGCTTCGGGCCTCACTCGAGCAACGAGTCCTTCACCAGCGCCTTCTACGGCCGCCTGGTGTTCCTCGCCTACTTCAACGCCGGCGTGCGCGCGGTGGACATTCGCGACCCGTTTCATCCCAAGGAGGTCGCGTACTTCATTCCCGCTGTGACCTCCGCCACCGCGCAGCGCTGCGTGAAGGTGCACGGGACCGATCGCTGCAAGGTCGCCATCCAGACCAACAATGTCGAGGTGGACGAGCGCGGCTACATCTACCTGGTGGACCGTGCCGACACCGGGCTTCACATCGTGGAGCTGACCGGCGCGGCGCGGGCGATCGCGCGGCTGCCCTGACGAGGCCCGCGCGCGGGGCGGCCCGAACGGCGTAGAATCGCCTCAGGAGGAGAGGCCATGGAGAAGTACGACTACTTCCGAGGGCTCCCCGAGGTCGGCATCGTCCCCCGCGCGCCCCACGCGGGGCCGCTGCTGCGTCACGTCTACGAGCAGGAGCACGGACGGGGCGGGTTCGCGGGCAAGGTGAGCCACACCTATCACCTCTATCCGCCCACGAACTGGATCGCCGAGGAGGCGCGGGTGCTGGACGGGGCCCGGTGGGCGCCGCTCTGGGAGTCGCCGATGCGCGCGGTGGGCGGCACCCATCACGCGCTGGAGGTCTACTCGCCTCCCATTCCAGGCGATGTCTATCGCGGCATGGCGCGGCTGGTCGCCAACGCCACCGTGGCGATGAACGTCACCGCCCCGCAGGCGTCCATGGACTACTTCTTCGAGCACCACTCCGCGACGTGCGTCTACTTCGTGCATCAGGGCGGAGGGACGCTCGAGACCACGTTCGGGCCGATCGAGTACCGGAAGGGCGACTTCCTCATCGTCCCCAAGGGCATCACGCACCGGTTCGCCATCGCCCCCGGCCCCCAGTACTACTGGATGTACGAGAGCTTTGCCGGCGATCCGGAGAAGGGCGAGGCCCCCACCACCGGCCGCTTCCTCACCCACAGCCAGAGCGACTACCGCTACCCGCGCACGCTCGACACGCGGAACGAGGCGGGCCGCTTCGAGATCGTCTCCAAGGTGGAGGGCGTCTACACGCGGCGCGTGCACGCCACCCACCCCTTCGACGCGGTGGGCTGGCGTGGCGACTATCTCCCGTACAAGCTCGCGGTCGAGGACGTGCGGCCGCTCACCGCCGACCGCTCCCACGTGCCGCCCTCCGGGCACACTGTGTTCAAGCTTCCGGGTTGCTACGTCTGTGTCTTCACGGTGCGCCGTGCAGAACGTGACGGCATGTGGGTGCCGTTCTTCCACAAGAACCTCGACTACCTCGAGACGCTCGGCTATCACTACGGCGACTTCTTCAGCGCCGGCGGCGTGGTGCAGCAGGGCATGGTGACGGTGCATCCGGTGGGGCTGCCGCACGGGCCCAAGCCCGGCTCGCTCAAGCCCTTCCTCGACGGCAAGCGCCCCGAGCAGTTCGACGAGGTCGGCATCATGGCCGACTTCACCAACCCCGCGAAGATCTCGGAGTTCGCGCTCGGCCTCTCGCGCCCCGGCTACATGGCCTCGTGGGGCGGCTACGTGAGCGAGCCGCGCTTCGGCTGGAGTCCCACGCGCCTCGACGAGGTGCGCGCGCTGGGCGAGCAGCTGGCGGACGCGCGAGACACGCTGCGGCCTCCGGGCGAGGAGGGCGCGGGCGGCTGATGCGCCTCGGCCTCTTCTCGGTCGTCGATCACTATCCCGCCGAGATGGGCCGGAGCACCGGCGAATTCTACGCGGAGCTGCTCGAGCAGGCGGAGGCCGCGGAGGAGTGGGGCTTCGACTCCTTCTGGGTGGCTGAGCATCACTTCCACGAGTACGGCGCGGTCCCGCGCCCGCCCATTCTCCTCTCCGCGGTGGCCCAGCGCACGCGCCGGATCCGCCTGGGCTCCGGGGTGGTGGTGCTGCCCTTCGACCATCCCCTCCGCGTGGCGGAGGACTACGCGATGGTGGACGTGCTGTCGGCCGGCCGCCTCAACTTGGGCGTCGGCTCGGGCTACCTCAAGCACGAGTATGCGGGCTTCGGTGTCGATCCCGAGGACAAGCGCGCGCGCTTCGACGAGGCCCTCGAGGTGCTGCTGCGCGCGTGGACGGGCGAGCGCGTGTCGTACGCGGGGGCCCACGTCGAGGTGCACGACGTGCGGCTCAATGTGCTGCCCGTGCAAGAGCCGCGGCCGCCGGTGTGGGTCGCCACGCTGCGCACCGACGGCGGCGCGCGGGTGGGCGCCCGACGCCTCCCCGCCATGTTCATCCCCTACGCCTCCGCGGAGACGCTGCCGCAGATGACGGCCGGCCTTCGTGACTATCGCGCGGCGTTCGTGGCCGCGGGCGGGCGCCTCGAGGACGCCACCGCGCCGTTCGGCTTCCACACCTACTGCGCGGAGTCCACCGCGGACGCGCGCGCGGAGGCGCGGCCCCACATGGAGCGCTACGTGCGCACACGGCTCTATGCGGTGCAGCGCTCGTTCGAGACCCTGCTCGAGCAGGACGTGGTCGCCATCGGCGATCCGGACGAGATCCTGCGCGTGGCCCGCCGCTACGAGGCCGCCGGCTTCACCCACTTCCTCGCCATCGCCAACTTCGGAGGGCTCCCGCACAAGCGGGTGCTGCGCTCGATGGAGCTGATGGCCCGCCACGTCCTGCCACGACTCTGAGCTGCGGGACCCCGCGGAGCATCGACGCTGGCGGGCTCACGCTGCGCCTGCACGAGTGGGGCCGCGCGGGCGAGCCGCCGGTGCTCCTGCTGCACTCCATTGCCGCGCACGGCCACTGGTGGGATGGCGTGGCGCCGCGCCTCGCCGAGCGCGCCCACGTGGTGGCGCTGGACTTCCGCGGCCACGGCGGCAGCGCGTGGGCGCCCGACGGTGCCTACCCGTTCGCCGACTACGTCGCCGACGCGCTGGCCGCCCTCGGCGCGCTGAGCTGGCGCGCGCCCCTCGTGATCGGGCACTCGCTGGGCGGCTACGTCGCGGCCCTCGTCGCCGCGCGTCATCCCATGAAGGTGGGCGCGGTCGTGATCGCCGACATGCTGACGGGGTGGAGCGACGAGATGGCGGCGCGCGCCCGCCGGCAGGCCGAGCGGCCGGCCGCGACGTTCCCCAGCGCCGCCGCGGCCGCCGCCGCCTTTCGCCTCGCCCCGCCCGAGACGCGCGCGTCCGCGGCGACGCTGGCGCATCTGGCCGAGGCCGGCGTCGTGGAGCGGCGGCCGGGCCAGTGGGAGTGGGCGTTCGACCGTCGCGTGCTCCTGCATCCCCCCATCGACCCGTGGCCGTTCCTCGGCAGCGTGCTCTGCCCCGCCCTCGTCGTGCGCGGCGAGGGCAGCGCGCTGATGAGCCGCGACCAGATGCTGCGCGTGGCCGCGTCGGTGCGGCAGGGCCGCTTCACCGAGGTGAAGGGGGCCTATCACCACCTGGTGCTCGACGATCCCGCCGCCTTCGCCGACGTCGTCACGGGCTGGGCGCCGATCCGGGGTTGATCGACCCCGCTCGGCGCCGGTGCTATCATCGCTCGCACCATGACGCTCAAGGCCCGGGACGAGAATCTCCCCGCCGCCTACTCGGACAGCCTCGAGCGCCTGGCGGTGGCGCCGCTGTGGACGGCGTTGCACGCGCTCCTGCCCGGCGAGCGCGAGAGCCGCGTGGTGGCGCATCGTTGGCGCTGGGCGGAGCTGCGCGGGCCGCTGCTGGAGGCGGCGCGCCTGGTCCCGATGGAGCAGGCGGAGCGGCGCGTCCTCGTCCTGCGCAACCCCGGGCTCGGCGGCGCCTACGGCGCCACCGCCACGCTGTTCGCCGGGCTACAGATCATCCTGCCGGGCGAGGCGGCCCCCAGCCATCACCACACGCCGGCGGCATTGCGCCTCATCGTGGAGGGGCGGGGCGCCTTCACCACCGTGGAGGGCGTGCGGTGCGACATGGAGCCCGGCGATCTGATCATCACGCCGCCCATGTGCTGGCACGATCACGGTCACGAGGGCTCCGAGCCGGTGATCTGGCTCGACGGGCTGGACATCCCGATGGTGCGGGCCTTCGAGGCCGCGTGGGCGTCGAAGATGCGGCCGGCGGAGCCGCCCGCAATCGGCCATGACTCCTCGCAGGACGAGCTCACCGCGGCCGGCCTCGTGCCTCGTGACTCGCGCTACCCCGACACGGGCTATCCGCAGGTGCGCTGGCCCTGGCGCACAGTGCGCGCGGCGCTCGCCCGGATGGCGGAGTCCGCGCCCCTCGACTCACGGGTGTCCCTTCGTTACGTCAATCCGACCACGGGGCGCCCGCCGCTGCCCACCATGGGCTGTGAGGCGCACTGGGTTCGCCCCGGCGAGCGCACCCGCGCCACGCGGCGCACCACGAGCGCGGTGTACCACGCCATCGAGGGGCGGGGCGAAAGCCGCGTCGGCGATGCCGTCCTCACGTGGGAGGCGGGCGACTGCTTCGTGGCCCCGCCGTGGCAGTGGATCGAGCACCGGAATGGCACCGGCGCGCCCGCCTGTCTGTTCCATTTCGACGATGAGCCCGCCGTCCGTGCGCTCGGGCTCTGGCGAGAGGAAATCAGCGCCCGGTAAGCCGCGCACCGCCCGTTGACCTGGCTCGCGCGGCATACCGGGCACGTGCTCGGCTAGCTAGATGCGGCGCCCGTAGACGTGCTCGCCGTGGCTGTTCTTCCACTCCTGCTCGAAGTACTCGGCGTCATCGTCGGTGCGGGGATTGACCCCGAGCACGATGCCCCCTTCGGACAGGCCACTCTGGTAGTGCCGTGCGCGCTCCTCCGGTATCCCTGCGCCGACGAGTGCTCCGATGGCTCCGCCGGCCACGCTTCCCGCGCCCGCGCCGGCAAGGGCGGCGGCGATGGGCCCTGCCACGACCAGGCCGACACCGGGGATCGCGATGGTAGCCGCCGCCACGACCGCCGCGATCACTCCGCCGGTGACCGCGCCCACGCCCGCACCCACGCCCGCCCCTTCGAGCGCCTTCGTCCCGAGCTCGCTCTTCGGAGCGTTGCCGTCGGCGAAGTACTTCTTCCGCGTCTCGTCCGTCATCAGCACGTTGAGGTCATCCCTCTGATAGCCCCGCCCCTCGAGCGCCTGATAGGCACGCTCGGCGCTGTCACGGTCCCGGAACAATCCCGTCACGAGTCGATCCTGTTCGGCCATTTTGCTGAGTCCTCCGCATCAGATTTGAACTGGTGACGAATTAGAAGAGCAATAAGCGTACCGGCATGGCATAGCCCTTGCCGCATGAGAGGACGCCCGCCCCACGGGCGAATCTTTCAAGGGGAGCGGAACCGTGGCCAATGACAAGCGGCGCAACAAAAGGGTGACGGACAAGGCCAGCAACGGCCAGGCTCGGCGGAGCAACGGCAAGCCATCCTCGAGCGAGAAGATCGACGCACTCGACGCATTCCGCGAGGACGGGACGGAGGCGCGTCTCACCACCGATCAGGCCGTCCCCATCAACGACGACCAGAACAGCCTGAAAGCGGGTGCCCGGGGCCCGTCCCTGCTCGAAGACTTCATACTTCGCGAGAAGATCACCCACTTCGACCACGAGCGGATCCCCGAGCGCGTAGTACACGCTCGGGGCGCTGCCGCGCATGGCGTGTTCAAGGTCTACAAGCCGCTCGGCCGCCTCACCCGGGCTGCCTTCCTCCAGGACCCCGCCAAGGAGACGCCGGTGTTCGTGCGCTTCTCCACGGTGGCCGGCTCGCGCGGCTCGACCGACCTCGCCCGCGACGTCCGAGGCTTCGCGGTGAAGTTCTACACCGAGGAGGGGAATTTCGATCTCGTGGGAAACAATATCCCGGTCTTCTTCATCCAGGACGCGGTGAAGTTCCCCGATCTCGTCCACGCGGTGAAGCCGGAGCCGCACAACGAGATCCCCCAGGCCGCCTCCGCCCACGACACCTTCTGGGACTTCATCTCGCTGATGCCCGAGTCCATGCACATGATCATGTGGGTCATGTCGGACCGCGCCATCCCGCGGAGCCTGCGGATGATGGAGGGGTTCGGCGTCCACACCTTCCGACTCGTGAACGAGCGGGGCGAGGCGCGCTTCGTGAAGTTTCACTGGAAGCCGCTCCTGGGCGTGCATTCGGTCCTGTGGGACGAGGCGCTCAAGATCTCGGGCAAAGACCCCGACTTCCACCGGCGCGACCTCTGGGAGGCCATCGAGTCCGGCACCTTCCCCGAATGGGAGCTGGGCCTCCAGATGATCGAGGAGAAGGACGAGGACGCGTTCGACTTCGACCTTCTCGATCCCACCAAGATCGTGCCCGAGGAGCTGGTGCCGGTGCAACGCGTTGGACGGCTCACCCTCAACCGCAACCCTGACAACTTCTTCGCCGAGACCGAGCAGGTGGCCTTCCATCCCGGTCACGTTGTACCCGGCATCGACTTCACCGACGACCCCCTGCTCCAGGGCCGGCTCTTCTCCTATACCGATACCCAGCTCCTCCGCCTCGGCGGCCCCAACTTCCACGAGATCCCCATCAACCGGCCTGTCTCCCCCGTGCACAACAACCAGCGCGACGGGCTCATGCGCCAGACCATCAGCGTGTCGCGTGCGGCCTACCATCCCAATTCGATCGGGGGCGGCTGCCCCGTGCAAGTCGGGGGGCGCGACGGCGGCTTCGTCAGCCACTCCATCCCGATCAGCGCGCCCAAGCTCCGGCAGCGGGGCGAGAAGTTTTTCGATCACTTCAGCCAGGCCACACTGTTCTGGGTGAGCCAGTCGGACCCCGAGAAGGACCATATCGTGAGCGCGCTGCAGTTCGAGCTGGGAAAGCTCGAGCGGCCCGCAATCCGGGAGCGCATGGTGGGCATGCTGACGCTCGTGGACGAGGGGCTGGCCAACCGCGTGGGCGAGGGGCTCGGGGTGAAGCCCCAGCGGCCGGACGGCCCGCTCAACCTGAGCGTGCCCGCCGACGGCGACCCCGAGGCCTATCAGCCGCGGCGCGCCAAGGCGCCGGCGCGGCCCTCCCCCGCCCTCAGCATGGCCAATACCGTGAAAGACACCGCCAAGTCACGAAAGGTGGCCATACTCGCCGCCGACGGTGTGGACGATGCCGCGGTGGCGACGATGAGTCGGCTCCTCACCGCCGCAGGCGCGGTGCCCAAGGTGATCGGCCCCCGGCTCGGCGCGCTCAAAGGCGCGCGCGGCGGCACGGTGCCGGTGGACATGAGCCTCGCCACCGTGGGCTCCGTGCTCTTCGATGCGGTGTACGTGCCAGGCGGCCCGCAGAGCGTGGCCGCGCTTCGGGAGGACGCCATGGCCGTGCTCTTCGTCCGCGAGGCCTACAAGCATTGCAAGGCTCTGGCGGCCACCGGGGTGGGTGCGGAGCTCCTGCCCCCGGCGCGCTCGGCCGACGAGGCGATCGTCGTGGGCGAGGACGCGCAGGTGGCCAAGCTCGCGCCCGACTTCATCCGCGCCATCGGCCGCCACCGGAACTGGGCCCGGGAGGCGGCGGGCCGGCGCGTCCCCGCCTGACGCGCCGGGGGCGCCGCCCACCGTCCGCGCTTTGCCCACTTTTTCAGGGCTTAGTCGCGGGTCAGCGCGGCGGCGCCGCCGCCCGATAGCACCGAGGCGATGGTCACCCCTGCCAGTGTCAGCACGTACTCGTAGCCCGCCGCCTGCGCCTTGCCGTCCACGAGCACGCCGTGGATGAAGAAGCCCTCGTGGAGATGCACGAAGACCAGCGCGCCCAGCACCACGACGAGATTCACAAGCGCGGCGAGGCGCGTCCAGAGTCCCAGGATCATCATGAGCCCGCCCACTCCGTGCGCGATGATGGTGAACCACGCCGCCACCGCGGGCAGCGGCACTCCCAGCTTGCCGCTGAAGGCCGCGAACCCGGTCGGGGTGTACTCGAACAGCGCCAGATAGGCGTGCATGACGAAGATCGCGCCAAGCACGATCCTCAGGACGGTCGGGCCATAGGCTTTCATGGGGGCATCCTCCCCTGAAGGTGCGCTGCTTGCATGGGCTGGACGGCTTGGTACCATCTGCACCCATGGGCGCCGAGGAAGCGCTGCGGGAGCACGAGGACCGCTTCCGGCAGCTGGCCGAGCACATCGACGCGGTGTTCTGGATCACCGATCTGGCCACTCGTCGCGTGCTTTATCTGAGCCCTACCATCGAGCGCTGGGGCTTCGATCGCGAGGCCTTCTATCGCGACCCGCTGCTGTGGAGCGCGTCCATTCACCCGGACGACCGAGCGCGAGTCGAGGCGACCTTGGTGGAGCGCGCCCGGCACGCCGCCTTCGACGAGACCTATCGCATGATCACCCCGGCCCACGGGCTCCGGTGGGTGCGCGACCGCGGCTTCCCCATCACGGATGCCGCCGGCCGGGTGTACCGGCTGGGCGGGATCGCCGAGGACATCACCGAGCGGGTGCACGCGGAGGCGGCGCTGCGCGAGGCGCGCGCCGCAGAGCGCCGTGCCCACGCCGAGCTCCGGGCGAGCTACGACGAGATGGCAGCGGCGAAGCGCGAGCTCGAGCGCGCCAGCCGCGCCAAGGACGAGTTCCTCGCCATGCTGGGACACGAGCTGCGCAACCCGCTCGGCGCCATCCGCAGCGCCATCGGGGTGCTTGACGCGCGCGCGGGCGACGCGGGCGCCCGCGACGTGATCCGCCGCCAGGCCGACCACCTCGCGCGGATCGTCGACGATCTCCTCGACGTGAGCCGCGTGACGCGCGGCCAGGTGACCCTGCGGCGTGAGCCGCTCGATCTCGCCGACGCGGTGACCCGCGCCGTGACCATGCTGGGCGCCGCGGGCATGACTCGCTTCCACCGCGTGGGCCTCACCGCGGGGAAGCCGGTGTGGGTGGAAGCCGATCCCGCCCGCGTGGACCAGATCCTGAGCAATCTCGTGAGCAACGCGGTCAAGTACACACCGGACGGCGGCGAGATCCGCATCAGCGTGGACCAGGAGGGCCGGTGGGCACGCCTCATCGTCCGGGATACCGGCGCCGGCATCCCCGCCTCCGCGCTGCCACACGTCTTCGATCTCTTCTACCAGGCCAGGAGCGATCCGAGCGATCGGCGCGGCGGCCTCGGCATCGGGCTCACACTGGTGCGTCACGTCGCCCAGCTCCACGGCGGGACCGTCACCGCGGCGAGCGGGGGCGCCGGGGCGGGGAGCGTCTTCACCGTCACGCTGCCGACGATCCTGCCACCGGGTGCGGCGCCCCGGCCCGCGGAGAAGCCGGCCGCGCCCACGGCGCGCCGCGTGCTGCTGGTCGAGGACGGCGAGGACGCCCGCGAGATGCTGCGGATGGTGCTGACGATCACGGGACATCAGGTCTGGGACGCTGCCGACGCCCGCGCCGCGCTCGGCGTGCTCGCACGCGAGCGCGTCGACGTCGCCATCGTGGACATCGGCCTGCCGGGCCTCGACGGCTACGAGCTGGCCGAAGCCATTCGCGCGCGGCCCGACGGCGGGCAGATCTTCCTGGTGGCCCTGACCGGGTTCGGCCGGCCCGAAGACCAGCGGCGCGCCCTCGACGCGGGATTCGATGCGCATCTCGTCAAGCCGGTGGATCCCGAGCGCCTCGCCACGCTGATCGAGCGCGGCCGCCGCGCCTAGCCGCCGCCTCCGCCGAGATCGCGCGCCGCGGGGAGACCCGGCAGTCCGGTGGCGGCGCGCACGCCGCGGACGATGGCCCGCGCCACCACGTGCGCGGCGGCCTTGCCCACCTGAGCCGGATCGACCTCGCGCTCGCCGACCGACAGGCAGAACAGCGTGTCCCCGTCCGACGGCAGATGGGGCGGTGACAGGGCGAGGGCGTAACCGTCCATCGCCAGCGCCGCGACCCACGCCGCCTCCGCCTTGGTGAGCCGCGCATTGGTGACGATGCAGCCGATCGTGGTGTTGCTGGGGCGGAAGCCGGGCGGCGTCGCGCCCGCGGCCAGCGCCGAGGCGGTGTCGATCAGGCCCCGGCCGTCGGGCGCGTCGCGCGCGCCCGCGACGAGGCGGCCCGTCTCGGGATCGAGAACGTCGCCGACCGCGTTCACCGCCATGATGGCGCCGGCGGTGAACGCGGAGTCCTCGACGACGGCATGGCCGATCCCGCCCCGCATGGCGCGGTCTATCCGATAGAGCTTGCCGATGGTCGCCCCGGTGCCCGCGCCGACATTGCCCTCCGCGGGCGGACCCGGCCGCGCCGCGCGTGCCGCTTGATACCCCATGGCCCGCCCCGGACGAACGCGATGATCGCCCACCCCCAGGTCGAAGAGGATGGCGCCCGCCACATGTGGCACCACGGTGTGCGAGACGGGAAACCCTACGCCCTGCTCCTCAAGGTACTCCATGACGCCCCAGATGGCCTCGAGACCGTAGGCGCTGCCGCCGGCCAGCACCACGCCGTCGAGGGTGGGGACCAGGTGCCGCGGGTCGAGAAACTCGAGGCCGTGCACGCCCGCCGCCCAGCCGCGAATCTCCACGCCCCCTACGGCTGGCCGGTCGGTGAGGATGACCGTGCAGCCGGTGAGGGCCTGGGCATCCGTGGCGTGACCGACGCGGACACCCGGGATCATCGCGTGCTCACGCGTGCCGCCGTGCCGGCGCGCGGCTGACGTCGTCCAGGCGCGCGCGGCCCAGCGTCACCTCGCCCGCGACCTCGAGCCCGCGGAGCGCAAGCGCGCGGGCGAACGCCACCGATTCCACGGGGTGCTCCATGTCCGCGAAGGCGGCCGCGGCCGCGCGGGCCAGCGCGGCAGGCTCAGGGCGCGCCGTGGCGTCGAAGATCAGCGCCATCTCGCCGAGCCGCCGCGCCCAGCGCTGGCGGACGGGCGGCGGGAAGCAGCGCGCGACCGCGCGGTCCACGATGGCGGCCTCCCGCTCGGCCTTGATCTGGTCGGAGACCACGAGGCGGCTATCGCGCGCCTCGAGCAGCGCCACCGCCTCCTCGCGCACCGCCGCGGGATCGACGAACCAGCCGCCCAGCTCGGGCAGCTCCAGCAGCGACACCGCGCGGTTCGCGGCATCGCGATCGACCACGGCGGGCGGGGCGGCGTCGGCGAGCTGGGGATCGGGCGCGGGGCGTGGCGGGAAGAGCCCGCGCCAGCGCCCGAACTCCGGCGGCGGCGCGGTACCGAGGACGCCGTGGAGCGCGAGCGCCTCGGCGACGAGGGCGGCCGCGCGCGCGGGGGGCGCCGCCACCCAGGGTAGCTTCTGCGTCTCGCGCAGCGCGCGCTGCTCGGCGTCGAGACGCCTGCGCGTGACCGGGCCCCCGGCCGACTCGAGAATGCCCACCTCGTCGTTCAGGATCAGGGAGCAGAGACGCATCCCGCCGCCCCGGCCCCCCTCGAAGACGATCCAGGCCGCGCGGGAGCCCGCGCCGTCGATGCCCGACATCCACGCGGCGGTGGCGCGCTCGGGCTCGCGCCGGATCAGCGGGCCGGCGAGCGGCCGCGTGCCGCCGGCGGCCTCGGGCAGCGTCACGCCCGCCTGGGCCAGGCGGTAGAGCTCGCGCCGGGCGCCCTTGCGCGTGGGCTTTTCCGGCGCTTCCTCGGCGAGGCGGCGCAGGAGCGGCGCCGCGGCCGCCCCGTGCCGCCGTCCCAGCTCCCGCAGGGTCTCGTCCAGCGCCTCCTCCGAGAGCCCAGCCAAGTCGGGCAGGGGCCCGCCGCCCAGCGCGGCGTCGAGCGCGGACGCGCTCACCGGGCGCTCATGACGCGGCGAGCCCGCGCCACGGGAGCGCGGTGTCGCGGAAGTACACCTTCTTCATGTACGCGAGCGCGCCGGCGTAGCGCTCGAAGCCCTCGGCCAGGCGCGCGTAGAGCGGCGCGTCGAGCTCGTGACCGGCGCGGCCCAGTTCGGCGAGGAAGCGGTACGCGCGGCGCCCCTCCGTCTCGTAGTAGCTGGTGACGGCCAGGCGCTCGACGTGCTCGCGGAAGAGCCCCAGCATGAACAGCGTGTAGTCCCCGATGTGCCGTTGCACCACCCGCTCCTGCTCTGGCGCGAAGCGCGGGTCCGTCCAGTCCCACACCCGCTGGATCTCGAGGAGCGCGTCCGCCACTGTCGGCAGCGGCCGCCCCGGCAGAGCATCGATGGCGCCGAGCGCCTCGGTGCGGGCGTAGCGGGTGAGGAGATCGGTGAGGTAGCCGGCGGCGCGGGAGTCGTCCAGCGCGAGGTCACCGAACGCGCTGCGCGTCACTCGCTCGAAGAAACGGGGGAGCAGTCCGGGCGCCACCGGACTCAGTCTAGCAGACCACTGGCCGCCGCTCGGGGGGTCTGCTAGACTCGCGCGCATGGCCCTCCGGGGCAGCGATCGCATCGACGGCATGGAGATGGAGTCGCGCGACGTCGAGGTCGCGCGGCCGCGCCGTCCCTGGGCCCTCATCGTCGCCGCCCTGCTCCTGGTCGTGCTGTCCGTGGTGCTGTGGGCCAAGTGGAGCGAGAGCCGCTCGGAGGTCGAGCGACTGCGCGCCGAGCTCAAGGTCGTCTACACGGAAGCGGAGGCCATCCGCACGCAGGCCGCGCTGGCGCAGCAGCGCGTGTCGATCCTCGAGAAGCAGCTCGGCGTGCTCCGCGAGAAGCCCGCCCCCGCGGACGCCACCAAGCCGATCGAGAAGCCGCGGGCGAAGTCGTCCACCAAGTCGAAGAGCACGCGGCAGATCACCCGCTAGCGCGCGGGGAGTGCGTGGGATACCGGCTCGTCCGGGGCATCGTCCGGCTTCTCCTCTGGCTGTTCTATCGGCGCATCGACGTGGTGGGACGCGATCACATCCCGCCGGCCGGCCCCGTCGTGGTGACGCCCAATCACCACAACGCCCTCGTCGACGCCATGCTGATCATGGTCACCTGCCCCCGCCCCATCCGCGTGCTCGCCAAGTCCACGCTCTTCCGTCACCCGCTCATCGCGCCGTTCCTGTGGCTGATGGGCGGTGTGCCCGTGTACCGGCGGATCGAGGCCGGCAACGACCCGCGACGGAACGAGGAGATGTTCGACGCGGTGGTGGCGGCGTTGCATGGGGGCGGCGCGGTCTTGATCTTCCCCGAGGGGCGCAGCCAGCCCCTGCCCATCGTGCTGCCGCTGCGCACCGGCGTGGCCCGCATCGTGCTCGAGACCGCGGGCGCGGCGGCGCGGACCGGCGAGCGGGGTGACGTGACGATCCTGCCGGTTGGCCTCGCCTACTACGAGCCTGGGATCTTCCGCTCCGCCTCGGTCGTGGTGAAGTTCGGCGCGCCGCTGCCCACCGCCGAGGCCCTCGCCCTCGCCCGCCGCGAGCCCGCGCAGGCGGTGCGCCTCCTGACCGACCGTCTCCACGAGGCCATCCGTGCGCAGATGGTGGAGGCGGAAGACCAGCACACGCTCGACCTGCTGGTCGCGCTCGAGCACGCGTGGTGGGAAGAGGCGGCGCGCCGCGGCGAGCCCGCGGACCCATCCGGTCCCGCGCGCTCGCTGGCCTGGCGGCAGGAGGTGGCCCGCGGCGCCGGCGCCCTCGCCGTCACCGAGCCCGACCGCGTGAAGGACGTGCGCCGGCGGCTGGAACACTACCGCGCGCGGCTCGACGAGGTCGGCATCACCGGTGAGCAGCTCGGCCGGCCCTACACGGTGAAGCTGGTCACGCGGTACATCGGCGAGAACCTGCTCTGGCTGGCGCTGGGCCTGCCGCTCGCGCTCTGGGGCATCGTGTGCCACGCGGCGCCCTACTGGCTCACCGGCGTGGCGGCAGACATGCTCAGCTCCACCGCCGAGGAGGAGGGGACCGACAAGATGGCGGCCGGGACGGTGCTCCATCCGCTGCTGTGGATCGCGGAAGGCTGGATCGTGTGGCGACTGGCGGGCGTTCGCGCCCTCGTGGCCTTCGCCGTACTTCTCGTGCCTTCCGGGCTGCTGGCGCTGGCCTGGCGCGAGCGACTGGGCGAGGTCGCGCGCCAGGCCCGCGCGTTCTTCCGCTTCCTCGGCGACCGGGACCTGCACCGCTCGCTGATGCGCGAGCGCCAGGCGCTGGTCGAGGAGGTGCGCGCGCTTGCCGCGCGGGTGCCGACCACGGCCCCGCCCGCCCCGGGAGGCGCCGATGCCCGGTAGCGACTGGCGGCGCCGGCCCGGCCTCATCCTGGGCGCCCTCACCGCTCTCAACGCTCTCAACTACCTCGACCGGTACGTCGCTGCCGCCACCCTCACGCTCATCCTGACCGACCTCCATATCTCGGATGCGCAGGGCGGGCTGCTCCAGTCGATCTTCATCGTGACGTACGCGCTCGCGTGTCCGGTGGCGGGCACGCTCGGCGACCGCGTCAACCGGATGCATCTCGCCGCCATCGGCATCTTCGTCTGGAGTCTCGCCACGGTGGGCTCGGGCCTCGCCACGACCTATGCGCTGCTCGTGCTCGCGCGCGCGCTCACCGGCGTGGGGGAGGCGGGCTACGGCGTGGTGACGCCGCCGCTGCTCTCCGACGTCTACCCGCCCGATCAGCGGGCCCGCGTGATGGGCATCTTCTACGCGGCAATTCCCGTGGGCTCGGCGCTGGGCTACATCGTGGGCGGCGTGATCGGCGAGCACTACGGCTGGCGGCACGCCTTCTTCGTGGCCGGCGCGCCGGGGGTAGCGCTGGCGTTCTTCCTGCTGCTGCTCGTGGAGCCTCGGCGCGGCGCGCTGGACACCGGCGGTCCCGTGGCCCCGATTCCGTTCGGCGGCGCCGGGATACGCGCGCTGCTCGCGCGTCGAAGCTACACGGTGAACACCGTCTCCCAGATCATCTACACGTTCGCGATGGGCGGGCTCGCCACGTGGGCGCCCGCCTACTTCGTCCGGGAGCGCGGCATCCCGCTCGCAGTCGCGACCTCGACCTTCGGCATGCTCCTCGTCATCGCCGGCTTCGTCGGGACACTGGTCGGCGGACGGCTCGCCCAGGCGCTGGCCCGGCGCCACCCCGGCGCGGACTTCGTCCTGTCCGGCTGGACGCTGACCGTGTCGATCGTGTTCACCCTCTTCGCGATCCTTTCGCCCTCGCCGCTGGTGTTCTGGCCCGCCATGTTCGTGATGCTGCTCTTGCTCTTCGTCAACATCGGGCCCCTCAACGCCGCCATGGCCAATGTCCTGCCCGCCGAGGTGCGCGCGCGCGGCTTCGCGCTGACCACCATGATGATCCACCTCCTGGGCGACGCCGTCTCCCCCTGGCTGATCGGGGCGGCCTCGGATCGTATCGGGCTCAAGATCCCCGTGCTGGTCACGGGCTGCCTGCTCGCGGTGTCGGGCCTGGTCCTGCTCCTCGGGCGCAAGACTCTGGAGCACGACCTGGCCGCGATGCGGGCCTCGGGCGCGGCGCCGGCGGCGCCGACCCTCGGCGCCCACGGCTGAGGCGGGCTAGGCGGCGACGCCGACGACGCGGTCCCAGACGTCCAGGACGCGGGTATTGCCCGCGGCGTCGCCGATGCTGATGCGAAGATGGCCGGGAAAGCCCACCAGCGCGCCGTCGCGCACGAGGATTCCCGACTTCATGAGCGCCTGCCGGCAGGTCTCGGCCTTCTCGCCCACCCGGACGAGGAGGAAGTTCGACTGGGACTCGGGCACGGTGGCGCCGCGGCGCCGGAGGGCCTCGGCGAGCTTCGGCCGCTCCGCGAGGACGAGCGCCCGCGTGCGCTCGAGATGTGCGCGGTCCTCCAGCGCCGCCACGCCCGCGACCTGGGCGAGGCGATTCACGTTGAAGGGGGCGCGCACGCGATCGAGCATCTCGATGACCTCGGGCCGCGCGATCGCGTAGCCCACGCGCAGCCCCGCGAGCCCCGCGATCTTGGAGAACGTGCGCAGCGAGAGCACGAACGGGAAGTCGCGCGCCAGGGCCGCGCCATCGGCGGTCTCCGGGTGATCGCAGAAGTCCCGATAGGCCTCGTCGAGGATCACGAGCGGCGCGTCGGCGCCGAGCGACTCGATGAAGTGCCGCAGGGGCCCCTTCGGCACCAGGGTGGAGGCCGGGTTGTGCGGCGTGCAGATGAACACCAGCTTCGTCCGGGCGGTGATCCGGCGGCGCATGTCGTCCAGGTCGGTGTCGTAGCCGCGCAGCGGGCTCATCACCGGCGTGGCCCCGGCCAGGAGCGCCTCGGTGCTGTAGGGCTCGAAGGCCGGGTGCGGCAGCACCACCTCGTCGCCGGGATCCAGGGTGGCCCGAGCGATGAACGACAGGAGCTCGTCCGCGCCGTTGCCGCAGACGAGCCAGGACGGCTCCATGCCGATCCACTCGCCCAGCGCCTTCCGGAGCGCGTGGGAGCCGCCGTCGGGATAGAGGTGGACGCGCGCGGCCTCGGCCCGCAGCGCTTCGATCACCTTCGGCGATGGCCCGAGCGGATTCTCATTGGCGGACAGCCGGATCACGGAAGCCAGACCCAGCTCCCGGGCCACCTCTTCGATCGGGGGCCCGGCCACGTATGGGGTGACCTGATGGAGGGCGTCGCGCCAGATCCTTCGCATGGCCGGGACATTGTATACGCGCGGGGAAGTCCGCGCCACGTTTGACAGGATCGGCTCTGGCCATGTAACGTCTCGACATGTCAGCCGAGCTGTTCCGCCAGCTCCGCCGGGTGGAAGCCCAGGCCGAAAAGGGGTTCAACGGGGAGCCGGCCGAGCGAGCGGAGCGGAAGCGGCGGCTCAGACTCGAGCTTCTCCGCCAGCACCTTTCCTCCAATGTGAACTTCCTCCGGGCCGCCCATCTCGGCGGGGCCTCCGGCCAGCAGTCGGTGCAGGCCTATGCGTCCTTCATGGACGGCTTTCTGGTCACGCTGTTCCGCCTGGCCGTCGACGATGCCCGGCACGAGGGCGCGGCCCCCATGCCCATCGTGCTGGTGGCACTGGGCGGCTACGGGCGCGGCGAGCTGCATCCGCTCTCGGACCTCGACCTGCTGCTGCTCTACGACGGCGAGATGGGTCCCTACGTCCAGCGGGTGACCCAAGGCCTCCTCTACACCCTCTGGGATCTCGGGCTCCAGGTGGGCCACGCGGTGCGAAGCCTACCGGACTGCGTGGCGATGGCGCGCACGGACTTCACGAGCCGCACGTCCATGCAGCAGGCGCGCTACCTCGCGGGCGACCGCCGCTTCTTCAACCGCTTCCGGAAGGTGCTCGCCGAGAACGTCTATCGGAAGGACTTCGCCCAGTTCCTGGAGACGGCGCTGGCCGAGCGCGATCAGCGCTATCGCAAGTTCGGCGGCTCGCCCTACATGGGCGAGCCGAACGTCAAGGAGTCGGCGGGGGGCCTGCGCGACATTCACACGGCGATGTGGCTCGCCTCCACCAAGTTCGGCACCCGGACCCTCCTCGAGCTCCGCGACAAGCGCCTCATCACCGAGCGCGAGCAGAAGATGGCGGACGCCGCGCTCACATTCTTGTGGCGCGTGCGCAACGAGCTCCACTTCATTTCCGGCCACAAGAACGACGTGCTCGGCCGCGAGCTCCAGCCCCAGATCGCGAAGAACTTCGGCTATCAGGGCGACGACATGTCGCTCGCGGTGGAGAAGTTCATGCGCGACTACTACCTCCATGCCCGGGTGATCCACCGCGTGTCGAAGCGCCTGATCGCGCGCTGCCGCGAGACACTGTCGCGTCCGCGCCCGGTGCAGCGGCGCCTGCGTCAGGAGGCGCTCGCGGACGGTCTCTACGTGCTCGACGGCCAGCTCCACCTCGTGGAGCCGGATGGCCGCGCGTTCCGCGAGGACTCCACGCGGCTCATGAAGGTGTTCTGGCACTCGCATCGCCTGGGGCTCGAGCTGGGCGTGGACGTGGAGCGGGCGATGGAGGACACGCTGGACCTCGTGGACGAGAAGTTCCAGCGCTCGCCCGAGGTGCGCGATCTCTTCCTCGCCATCTGCCGCAACTGGGGACGCACCGCCCAGACTCTCCGGGAGATGCACGAGCTGGGGCTGCTTGGCCGCTATCTTCCCGAGTGGGGCGCGCTCACCTGCCTCGTGCAGTACGACGTCTACCATCGGTTCACCGCCGATCAGCACTCGCTGCTCGCGGTGGAGAACCTGGAGGCGCTGGCCCCCGGCCAGTCCACGGAGTCCGAGGGCATCGCCGAGGTGCTGAACGAGCTGGCGCGCCCCGACCTCCTGATGCTCGGCATGCTGCTCCACGACATCGGCAAGGGAAAGGGGCACGGCCACGTCGCCAAGGGCATTCCGCTCATCAAGGACCTGACGGCGCGCATCGGGCTGCCGCCGGCGGACGCCGACGCGGTGACCCTGCTCGTCGCGCATCACCTCACGCTGTCGCACATGGCGCAGCGCCGGGACATCGACGATCCCAAGACGGTGGCGTCGCTGGCCGAGGTGGTGGTCACGCCCGAGCGGCTGCGGATGCTCTACCTCCTGACGTTCGCCGACATGCGCGCGGTGGGCCCCGGCGTGATGACGGGCTGGATGGCCCGTATCCTCTGGGAGCTGTTCTCGCGGACGATGGCTCAGCTCACCGGCGGGCGGCTCGAGCGGCCCAGCCGCGAAAAGGTGGCCGAGCGGGTCGCCGAGGAGATGGGGGGTGCGCGCGGCGGCGTGGTGGCCCACCTTGCCATGATGTCGGACCGCTACCTCCTCACCACTTCCGCCCAGCGCATCGCCGCGCACCTGCGCCTGGTGGAGCGGCTGGAGGAGGACGTGGTCGCCACCGAGCTCTTCCACCACCCGGACCTGGACTCGTCCGAGCTGGTCGTGGCGACGAAGGACGTGCCCGGTCTCTTCGCGCTGATCGCGGGCACGCTGGCCGCCGAGGGCATCAACATCCTCTCCGCCCAGATCCATACCCGTGCGGACGGGATCGCGCTCGACACCTTCCAGGTCAACGACCCCTTCGGCGAGGCGGTGACGGAAGACGCCCGGTGGCGCCGCACCCTGGGCGCGCTCCGCCGCGTGCTGGTGAGCGAGCAGACCGTGGAGGACCTGCTGGCGGCGCGCCGCAGCGGCCGTCCGGCCGCGGCCGCGGTGGCCGGTCCCCCCAAGATCACCGTGGACAATCAGCTCTCGGACACCCACACCGTGGTCGAGGTGAAGTGTCCCGACCGCGTCGGCCTCCTCTACCTCATCACGCGCACCTTCCAAGCGCTGGGCCTGGACATCGGCAGCGCGCGCATCGCCACCGAGATCGAGCAGGCCTACGACACGTTCTACATCACCGATCACCAGGGCCGCCGCCTCGAGGATCCCGCTCAGATGGACCGCCTCCGCGACGCCCTCGAAGATGCTCTCCTCAAGCCGCTTTAAGGCTCCGGTTCAGCGCGCGGCCGATCCCATCGCGCGGCTTCTCCTCCGCGCGCGGGTGCGGCCGAACCACCTCACGATCGCCGGCCTCGGCGTGTCGTGTGTCGCCGCGTGGGCCTTCGCCGGCGGCTATCTCCGCACGGGCGCGGCGCTGCTCACCGTCGCGGGACTCTTCGATCTCTTCGACGGCTCGCTCGCCCGTCTCGCCGGCCAGGACACGGACTTCGGCGCGTTCCTGGATTCCGTCGTGGACCGCTACTCCGACCTGGTGGTACTGCTGGGCCTCGTCGTCTATTGCCAACGTATCGGTGAGTGGACACTCTGCCTCTTCACGATGGCCACGGTGATCGGGACCGTGATGGTCTCCTACACCAAGGCGCGGGCGCAGTCGATCGGGCTCGCCTGCGAGATCGGGCTCATGGAGCGGCCGGAGCGGCTCATCGTGCTGATCGCGGGGGCAACGTTCAACCTCATGACGCCCGCCATGGCCATCCTCGCCGTGCTCACCCACACCACGGCGCTCCAGCGCATCTTCTACACGCGGCGGGTCGCGCGAAGCATGGAGCGGACGGACACCCTCCGGTAAACTCGTAACATGTGGCGGTGGCTGCGCTCGCTCGCCCTGATCGTCGCGCTCGCCGCTCCGGCGGCGGCGTCGCAGGGGGCTGCTCCGCCTCTGGCGGCGGCCCTCGCTGCCCAGCGAGCGAGCGACTATCCGACTGCCGCGCGGCTCTTCGGCGAGGCGGCCTCGGTCCCGAACCCCATCCCCGAGTACGCCCTCTACCTCCAGGCCGACTCCCTGTCCCGCATGGGCGATCGCAGGGCCGCGGGCGTGGCCGCACAGGCGGTGGAGTTGACGGGCGAGGGGCCGTTGCTGCCCTCGGCGCTGCTGCTCGTCGCGCGCGAGGCCGCGCGCGCCGGCGACACCGGGAGCGCGATGGTGTTCTACCGCCGCTTCCTCGACCGCTACCCCGAGCACTGGGAGAGCCCCGGGGCACGGTTCGGCCTGGCCGAGCTGCTGGAGGCCACCGGGCAGGGTGAGGAGGCGCAGCGCCTCTTCCGCACCATTTGGCTCACCGCGCCCCTCTCGTTCGCCGCCAATGCGGCCCGCGATCGGGAGCTCGCGTTGATCAATCGAGGAATCCCGGCGCCGCCGGTGAGCGCGAACGAGCGCGTGGACCGCGCGGAGCGGCTGCTCGCGGGCGGCCAGGCCACGCAGGGACGGCAGGAGATGGAGGCGCTGCTCGCCGAGGGAGTCACCGGCAACCCGCAGCTCCGCGCGCTGCGCGTGGTCGCCGAGGCGTATCGGCGCACCGGCAAGCCGGACGACGCCCTCCGTACCGTGGATCGCGCCATCGCGGTCGCGCCGTTCGAGCGCCGGCCCGCCTGGCTGTTCGAGCGCGCACGCCTGCAGCAGCCGAAGAGCCCGCCCGCGGCCATCGCCACCCTCGACCGGATCGTGCGCGACCATTCCAAGAGCAGCGAGGCCAGCGACGCGCTGTTCCTGAAGGCCCAGATCCAGGAGTCGCTCAACCAGACCGCGGAGGCGGAGGTCACCTACACGCGGCTCGCCGCCGACTATCCCGACGACGACGACGCGGGCCGCGCGCAGTGGCGCCTGGGGTGGCTCGCGTGGTTCCGGCGGGACTACGACGGCGCGGCGGCCAGGTGGACGCGCCTCGCCACGCTGCCGGGCGGTGTGGCCTATCGGGAGAATGCGACCTACTGGATCGGCCGGGCGCACGAGGAGCGGGGCGATCTCGACGCGGCCACGCGCCAGTGGTCCGAGGCGGTGGTGTATCAGCCTCGCGGCTACTTCGGCATCCTCGCGACGACACGGCTCACCAAGCGCGGCCTGGCCGTGCCTGCCGCGCGCGACCCTCGCACGCCCCTGGTCCTCCCCGAGGATGGACTGGTGTCGCTGCGCGACGACCCGCGCTTCGCCAAGGCGGAGGCTCTGCGCTCGCTGGGGCTCGCGGCGTGGGCCGACGCCGAGCTGAACGACCTCGCGCACCGCTCGGCCGGCGAGGCGCGGCGGCTCTATGCCATCTCCGCCGCGTTCGCGCAGGACGCCCGGCACCATCAGGCGCTGCGCATCCTCCGCCGCGACTTCTTGCCGGTCGCGCGGGGCGGCTATGCCTGGCTGCCGCGCGCGTTCTGGGAGATGTTCTACCCGCTGGGCTGGCGCATGGAGGTCGCGGGCTCGGCGCAGCGCGCCGGCATCGACCCCTTCCTCGTCTCGGCGGTAGTGCGCGAGGAATCGTCCTACAACCCGCAGGCGCGCTCGCGGGTGGGCGCGCGGGGGCTCATGCAGCTCATGCCGGAGACGGCGCGGCCGATGGCACGGGTGCGCGGCCTCGCCTTCCAGGAGGGCGAGCTGCTGGACGACCCGGCCGCCAACATCGAGCTGGGCACGGCGTACCTGGGCGGGCTCGTCCGCGACTTCGGGGACGCGCGGCTGGCCGTGGCCGCCTACAACGCCGGCCCCGCGCGGGTGCGCGAGTGGTGGGGCGCGCGGAAGTCCGACGACCTCGAGGTGTGGGTGGAGCAGATCCCCTACAACGAGACGCGGAACTTCGTCCGCCGCGTCATGGTGGGCTGGGAGGAGTACCGCCGCCTCTACGCCGATGCGGGCAGCTCGGCGTCCGTGACGCGCTGATGGTCACGGCGGGCTACGTCCGCCGGATGCTGGCGGGGCTGCTGGATACCGTCATGGGTCTCACGCTGTGGGCCCTATGCTCGATGTGGCTCATCCTCGGCGTGTGGGCGATTCGCGGCCTGCCCCGTGACGCGCGAGGCGTGCTCCTCATCTACGCTGGCGTCCTCGGCCTCGCCGTGGGTCTGCACTTCATCTACCACGTGGTGCTGCTGGGCGGGTGCGGCCAGACCGTGGGCCGGATGGCCCTCGGCATCGCGGTGGTGCGCCGCGGCGGCGGGGCACCGGGCTACGGGCGTGCGGCGCTCCGCTCGGTGGGGAACGCCCTGGTCGTGGTGACGCTGGGGCTGGCGGCGCTCGTCGCGCTCTTCAATCGCGAGCGGCGGGACATGGCGGATCTGATGTCAGGGACGCGTGTGGTACGCCTCGGCTGACCAGAAGCGCGAGCCCGGCATCGCATCGCTCCCGTTCGGCGAGAGGGCAGGAGAGACGACGGGGCGCGGGGACTCGGCGGGAGCGGGCGGCCCCTCCCCCAGGGGGTCAGGCGCTCCTCCAGTGTCGGATGCGTGCTGAGCAATCCCGTGAGACCCTCCGTCGGCCGCGGGCTCGTCCGGTCGAGCGCGCGCAGCGCGCGGGCCATGCTGGCCTCCGGCTCGCGGTGGCCCATCGCGCTCAGGATCTCGACGGCGCGACGATCCGCCTGCAGCTCCTGATGCCGCGAGAAGGCGCGCACGGCGAGGGGATTCACGATGAGGTCGAGCAGGCCCACCCCCGGCGCGACTACGCCCAGCAGAGTGAAGCCGGCGAAGATGCTCAGCGAGAGCCGGCGGCGATCGCCGATGTGCCCGAGCACTTCGTGGGCTACCTCGTGGGCCACCACGGCCTCGATCACCTCCGTCGGCTGCTTCATGAGCCCGTCGGTGAAGTAGAACACCGCCTCCTCGTCGCTGTAGGCGGCGGCGGCGCGGCTCTGTACGAACGCGAAGCTGTAGCGCTCAGGATCGTCGCCCGCCGCCACCGCGGCGCGGTAAAGAATATCGGACACGCGTACGGTCGCGGAGCTGGTGGGAGACGGGAAGTACGCGCCCTTGGGCGAGCTGGCGCAGCCCGTCAGGAGCGCGGCCGCCATCAGCGCGGCAAGGGCGCGAACCCGCGCCGGTCTTGGCATGTTCAGATGGTAGGGGGCACCTCCCTGGCCTGCGGAGGAAATTCGGGAGCCTTTGGTGCGCCCAAGGGGTTGATATCTCGGGGCTCCCTCGACCCCCGCGGTGGTGGACGAGGCGCGGCTTCATTTGACATTCCGGTGACATCGGCCCGGTGACGGGCTGGTAGACTGAGGCCATATGCTGATCAAGCACGGCGATCGCTTCAAGAGCTCGGAGATCACCCCGCGGGCGCTCTATCTCGACCGGCGGAGCTTCATCACGGGCAGCCTCATCACGGGGGCGGCGGCGCTGGCCCTGATGCCGCGCGATGCGCGGGCGGCCGCGCCCCCGGCCAAGGGGCAGCCGCTGGCCGCCCAGAAGAACGCGCCGATGAGCCTCACCGAGGCCCAGACCCCGTTCAAGGACGCCACCACCTACAACAATTTCTACGAGTTCGGCACCGACAAGGAGGACCCGTCGCAGAACGCCCACACCCTGCGCACGCGCCCCTGGTCGGTGAAGGTGGAAGGCCTCTGCGCCAAGCCGCGCAGCTTCGACATCGACGAGCTCCTGAAGCTGGCTCCGCTCGAGGAGCGGGTCTACGGCCTCCGCTGCGTGGAGGCCTGGTCCATGGTGATCCCATGGATCGGCTACTCGCTCTCCGCGCTGCTGAAGAAGGTCGAGCCCACCAGCCAGGCCAAGTTCGTCGAGTTCATCACGCTGCTCGATCCCGAGCAGATGCCCGGGCAGAAGAAGGGCCTCTTCGGCTGGAGCGGGCTGGACTGGCCCTATGTCGAGGGTCTGCGGCTCGATGAGGCCATGCATCCCCTCACCATGCTCACCGTCGGCATGTACGGTCAGGTGCTGCCGAACCAGAACGGGGCTCCCGTGCGCGTGGTGATTCCCTGGAAATACGGGTTCAAGAGCGGCAAGAGCATCGTGCGGATCCGGCTCGCGAGCGAGCAGCCGAAGACGACGTGGGAGAAAGCGGCGCCGTCCGAGTACGGCTTCTACTCGAACGTGAATCCCGCGGTCGATCACCCGCGCTGGAGCCAGGCGACCGAGCGACGCATCGGCGAGTTCCGCCGCCGGAAGACGCTGCCGTTCAACGGCTACGGCGATCAGGTCGCGTCGCTCTACGCGGGCATGGACCTGAAGAAGTTCTACTAGGCCGCGGCCTCCGATGACGCGCCGGGGCCGGACGGCGCTCAAGGTCTTCGTGTGGGCGGCGTGCCTCGCCCCGCTGGCCTGGCTCGGCCAGCGGGCCTGGGTCGGCGATCTCGGCGCCAACCCCATCAGCTTCATGACCAACACGCTCGGCGACTGGACCTTCCGCATCCTGCTCGCGAGCCTGGCGGTGACGCCGCTGCGCATCGTGAGCGGCTGGTCGTGGCCCATTACGCTGCGCCGCCTGCTGGGCCTTTTCGCGTTCTTCTACGCCTCGCTCCACTTCGGCGTGTGGCTCGTGCTCGATCACTACTTCGACTGGCACGAGATGGGCGCGGACATCGTGAAGCGACCCTTCATCACGGTGGGGATGGCGGCGCTGACGCTGCTGATCCCGCTCGCCCTTACCTCGACGAGCGGAATGATCAAGAGGATGGGCGGTGTGGCGTGGCGGCGGGTCCACAGCCTGGTCTACCTGGTCGGCGTCCTCGCCGCCCTCCACTACCTCTGGCTGGCGAAGAAGTCGGTGACCGGCCCCTACTACTACATCACCGTACTGGTGATCCTGCTCGGGATCCGGCTGGCGGACTGGGCCCGCCGGCGCCTGACCGCCCGCGCGCGGGTGCGGGCGGCCTCGGGCGCCTAGGCGGACGCGGGAGCGGGGGCCGACTCCACTTCCTTCACGCGGAGCTTCCACATGAAGTCCTGGTAGCTCGTGTCGGCCAGCGTCTTGTCGAAGAACTCGCGGTAGCTTCCGACCAGGCTCCGGCGGTCGACGAGCACGTCGTGGACCTGCCACTTGCTGTGGCCGGCGGGGGCGAGCTGATACTCGAGCAGCACCTGGCCCTGGCGCTCGAGCAACACGGTCGAGCGAACGGTGGCGCGGGTGCCGTCAACCGTCACGCCCGTATAGTTGATGCGCTTGCCCGTGCGGATCGTGCGCAGCCAGGCACGCCCCAGCATGCTGGTGAAGATCCGGGTGAACTCGTCACGCTCCTGCGGGGTGCGGGCCACCCAGTGCCGGCCCAGGCTCTTCTTGGCCATCTCCCGGACGTCGAACAGGAAGAAGGCGACACGGGCGATCTCCGCGGCGCTGGGCGCGCGGTCGCCCCGGGCCTTGACGGCCTTATCGCCCAGCAGCTCCTCCACGGCCTTTTGGATCACCTCGGCGGGCTCCGCCCGACGGATCTCCAGGACCACCTTGGCTGGCCGGCTCACGGTGAAGAGCGGCGCAAAGAGGACGGCTCGGGTCAACGCGGCGATGTTCCGGCCCATTCGCAAAACCTCCCGGGTCGAGTTCGCTGCCTGTTGCGTCGGGCGACCCATTGGCGGCCCGTGTCAACAAAGCCGGCGCGGTGGGTTGCCCCGCCTGGCCGGCCATTGAATCCCTGTCGGGAGGCCCTGCGTGTCAGGTGCTGCGTACGCCGGCCATCAGGGGAGCAACCGGGGTGCCACGGGCCCTGCCCCTGGCCAGGACGACCTAAGTCATGTAGATCAGGGGGTTATGGGACCCAATGGGAGGGGGTCTTCCGACCGCGCCGAAACGGCTCGTCAAGGATCGGACGTCACCCGAGGCGATCTCAACGTGTGCTGGGGGTGACGGCGTGTCCGATAGCGTGACAGGGGTTTGGTAGGCCTTCCAGGGGCTTCCGGCCGGCGGGACGTTCGCATATACTCTCCCAACCCTCGCGCCCGAAGCACGCCTGAGGCGCATAGGGCACAGTGAGCCACGACCAACCGTGATCTGTGACGTGAGGCATCGTTGCCAATCCTGAAGGTCCGCCAGCTGGGCGTGCGCTTCGGCGGCATCATCGCGCTGGACGATGTTTCCTTCGACATCGAGTCCCGCCAGATCGTGGGCCTGATCGGCCCGAATGGGGCCGGCAAGACCACCCTCTTCAATTGTCTGAGCCGGCTCTACGAGCCCTCGACGGGGACCATCGCCTTCGAGGATCGCAACCTGCTCGCGGTGGAGCCGCACGACATCGCCGGGCTGGGTATCGGCCGTACCTTCCAGAACCTGGCGCTGTTCGGGACGATGTCGGTACTGGACAACGTGATGGTGGGCGCCCACTCCCGCACGAGCAGCGGCTTCCTCGCCTGCGCGCTTCGCGTCCCCAGCGTGGGCCGCGAGGAGACGGCCCAGCGCGAGGCCGCCCTCGAGGCCATCCGCTTCATGAGCCTCGAGCCGGTGGCGCATCTGCCGGCGGCGGGGCTGCCCTTCGCCACGCTCAAGCGCGTCGAGGCGGCGCGCGCGCTGGCCGCGAAGCCCAAGCTGCTGCTCATGGACGAGCCGGCGGGTGGGCTCAATCACGAGGAGGTCTCGACCCTGGTCGGGCTGATCCGGACGATCCGCGATCGGCTCGGGATCACCATCCTCCTTGTCGAGCACCACATGAGCCTGGTCATGGAGGTCTCCGACAAGGTCGTGGTGCTGGACTTTGGCAAGCGCATCGCCGAGGGCACGCCGGCCGAGGTGCAGCGCAACCCCGACGTCATCAAGGCCTATCTTGGAGAGTAGGGTGGGCGCCATCCTCGAGGTCGAGAAGCTCGAAGCCTTCTACGGGCGTACGCAGGCGCTGCACGGCGTGAGCTTCGCGATGCAGGAGGGAGGCATCACCACCGTGCTGGGCGCCAACGGGGCGGGGAAGACCACGACCCTCCGCGCCATCTCCGCCATGGTGAAGACCCGCGGGTCCGTCCGCTTCGGCGGGACCCCGATCGAAGCCAAGGCCACCGAGCAGATCGTGGCCATGGGCATCGCGCACGTGCCGGAGGGCCGCGGGACTTTCATCGACCTCACGGTGGAGGAGAACCTCCGCGTGGGCATGTACGCGCGCCGGGACAAGCGGAACGCCGCGCGCGACATGGAGCGGGTGTTCGAGTTCTTCCCGATCCTGCGCCAACGCCGGAAGCAGCACGCGGGCACGCTGTCCGGCGGCGAGCAGCAGATGCTGGCGGTGGCGCGCGCCCTCATGCTGGAGCCGCGGCTCCTCCTCCTGGACGAGCCCTCGCTGGGCCTGGCCCCGCTGGTGGTGCGCGAGATCTTCCGCATCCTGCGCCTCATCAACCAGGAGTCGCGCGTGAGCATCCTGCTCGTGGAGCAGAACGCCTCGCTCGCCCTCGATCTCGCCGACCACGTGTTCCTCCTCGAGACCGGCCGCGTCGTGCTCTCGGGCACCTCCGACGTCCTCAAGAAGGACGACGCGATCCGCCGCTCCTATTTGGGGTACTGACCAGCATGGACATCTTCGTTCAGCAGGTGATGTCGGGGCTCGCCACGGGCGGGATCTACGCGAGCCTGGCCCTGGCGCTCGTGATGATCTATCAGGCCACCGACGTGGTGAACTTCGCCCAGGGCGAGATGGCCATGTTCGCTACCTACCTCGCGTGGACGTTCATGAACGCCGGCGTGTCGTACTGGACCGCCTTTATCCTGACCCTCGCCATCGCCTTCGTGGGCGGCGTGGTCATCCAGCGTGTGGTCATCCGGCCAGTCGAGAGCAAGCCCATCCTCACCATCGTGATCGTGACGCTGGGCCTGCTCGTCATCCTCAACAGCATGGCCGGCTGGATCTGGACCTACCTGCAGAAACCATTCCCGTCGCCCTTCCCCCGCGAGCCCATCCGGATGGGGACGGTGGTGCTCGGCACCCACGACATGGGCGAGATCGTCGTCACCCTCGTCATGCTGGCGCTCCTCTTCGCGTTCTTCCGCTTCACGCCGCTGGGGCTGGCCATGCGGGCGGCTGCGCAGAACCCGCTGTCGAGCCGGCTCGCGGGGATCCGCGTGAGCTGGATGCTCGCGCTGGGCTGGGGGCTGGCCGCGACGTTCGGCGCGGTGGCAGGTATCATGGTCGCACCGATCCTCACCCTGGATCCGAACATGATGGGCGGCATTCAGATCTACGCGTTCGCCGCGGCGACCCTGGGCGGCTTCGGCAGCCCGGTGGGCGCGGTGGTGGGCGGCTTTCTCGTGGGTGTGGTG
Organism: Candidatus Methylomirabilota bacterium; assembly: GCA_035764725.1. Taxonomy (NCBI): domain Bacteria; phylum Methylomirabilota (SeqCode); species Candidatus Methylomirabilota bacterium. Next base: position 36,192 of record DASTYT010000059.1, read on the forward strand.
GAGAACCTCGTCGGCACCTATGTGTCCTTCATCGGCACCGAGCTCAAGCTCACGGTGGCGCTGGCCATGATCATCGTGGTGCTGCTGGTCAAGCCGAGCGGCCTCTTCGGCCGCACGCACGTGCGACGAGTCTAGGCGCATGAATCGGCGCGCGAGCGTGATCCTGGCGGTGGTGGTGATCGTGTTCGCCTACTCGCTGCCCATCTACATGAGCGGCTTCCGCCTTTTCCAGTTCACCCAGGTGTGCATCTACGCCATCGCGCTGATGGGGCTGAACCTCCTCACCGGCTACAACGGGCAATTCTCGCTGGGGCACGGCGCGTTCTATGCCATCGGCGCCTACATCTCGGCGATCATGATGGACCAGTGGGCCATCGCATACGGGTGGACCATCCCGGTGGCGGGCGTGCTCTGCTTGATCGTCGGCTTCCTCTTCGGCCGGCCCGCGCTGCGCCTCGAGGGGCTCTACCTCGCGCTCGCCACGTTCTCGCTGGCCCTCGCGGTGCCGCAGATCCTCAAGTACTTCGAGCACTGGACGGGCGGCTCGCAGGGCATCGTGCTCACCAAGCCCAAGGCGCCCTGGGGGCTCAAGATCAGCGAGGATCAGTGGCTCTACCTCGTGACCCTGACCGTGACCGTGCTCATGTTCGTCCTCGCCGCCAATCTCGTGCGGAGCCGCGTGGGCCGGGCGATGATCGCGATCCGCGACAACCACATCGCCGCCGAGACCATGGGCGTGGACAGCGCGCTCTACAAGTCGCTCACCTTCGGGGTGAGCGCGGCCTACACGGGGGTGGCGGGGGCCCTGTCCGCCATCGCCGTTGCGTACGTGGCCCCGGATTCCTTCAACGTCTTCCTCTCCGTGACCTTCCTGATCGGTATCGTCATTGGCGGGCTGGCCTCGGTGTGGGGCAACGTGCTGGGCGCCATGTTCATACAGTTCGTGCCCAACTGGGCGCAGGACATCTCCAAGGCCGCCCCCTGGGCCATCTTCGGTGTCTTCCTCATCGGGTTCATGTACGCGATGCCGTACGGAATCGCCGGCGCCATCAAGCGAATCTGGATCTCCCGGGTCGTCTCGCGAGTTTCTCAGGAGCAAGGAGGTGAAGCCGTCACCTCGCAGCGGCAGGCGCAGTCCCCATCTCGCTGAACAACACCAAGGAGGATGACATGATCGGACGGAAGCTGACCGCCGCCGTGCTGGCCGGGGTCATGGTGGCCCTCGGGCTGGCCTCGGGCGCGCCCGCTCAGACCGTGGTGGGCGTGACCGCCACCGAGATCAAGATCGGGAACACGAACCCGTACAGCGGCCCCGCATCCGCGTACGGCACCATCGGCAAGACCATCGCCGCCTATTTCAAGAAGGTCAACGACGAGGGCGGCGTGAACGGACGCAAGATCAACTTCATCAGCTATGACGACAGCTACAGCCCGCCGAAGGCGGTGGAGATGGTCCGCAAGCTCGTGGAGCAGGACCAGGTTGCCGCGGTGTTCCAGACCCTCGGGACCCCGACCAACACCGCCATCCACAAGTACATCAACCAGCAGAAGGTGCCGCACCTCTTCGTGGCTACCGGCGCCACCAAGTGGGACGATCCGAAGAACTTTCCCTGGACGATGGGCTGGCAGCCCAACTACCAGACGGAGGGCCGGACCTACGCGACGTACATCCTGAAGAATCTCCCCGATGCGAAGATCGGGATCCTGTACCAGAACGACGATTACGGCAAGGACTACCTCAAGGGCATGGAGGACGGGCTCGGCGCCAACGCGTCGAAGATGATCGTGATGAAGCAGAGCTACGAGGTGACGGATCCCACCATCGACTCGCAGATCATCAACCTGAAGAACTCCGGGGCCAACGTCTTCTTCAATGTGACGATCCCCAAGTTCGCCGTCCAGGCCATCAAGAAGGCGCATGACATCGGCTGGAAGCCCACGCACTTCCTGAACAACGTGTCGAGCTCGCTGGCCACCGTCCTCAAGCCCGCGGGCCTCGACGCCTCACGCGGCCTGATCACCGCGCTCTACATGAAGGAGATCACGGACCCGCAGTGGCAGAAGACGCCGGCCTACACCGACTGGGTCGCCTTCATGAAGAAGTATTATCCGGACGGCGCGCTCGACGATCAGTCGAACGCCTTCGGCTATACGGTGGCCCAGGTCATGACCCTCGTGCTCAAGCAGTGTGGCAACGATCTGTCCCGCGAGAACATCATTCGGCAGGCCGAGAACTTGAAGAACGTGGAGCTGCCGTTGCTGCTCCCCGGCATCAAGGTGAACACCAGCCCGACGGACCACGCCCCCATCCAGCAGGAGCAGCTCGCGAAGTTCGACGGCGAGCGGTGGGCGCTGTTCGGTGAGCTGTTCGAGGCCTATCACAAGTAGGCAGTCGCCAGAGAAAGAACGGGCGGGGTCGGCTCAGCGCCAGCCCCGCCCGTGTTCTTGCTACTTGCTGGGCGCGTAGTAGGGATTGGCCCCGGACGCGTGATCGGTGGTGTCCAGCACTTCCTCTACCTCGGGCAGCTCTTCCTTGATCAGCCGCTCGATCCCGGACTTGAGCGTGACATCGGCGGCCCCGCAGCCCTGGCAGCCTCCGCCCATCTGCAGGTACACCTTGTTGTCCTTGACGTCGATGAGGTCCACGAACCCGCCGTGTCCGGCCACCGCGGGATTGATCATGTTGTCGATGAGCGCCTGCACCTTGTCCTTGAGATCGGTCGCCGACTCGTCGCTCATGCCTGGCTCCTCCTTGGGCTGCGCCGCTAGATCACTACTGTACTTGAATATCCGGTAAGGGCCAACTGGCCCTTGGTGGGCTCCGCTCAGCAGAACCAGGGCTCGGTCAGCCGCGGCGGACGTCGCCGGTCGGGGGCGAGGCGGGGCGCGAGGGCGGCGGGCGCGGGCGCGCCGGCGGTCTCGGCGGCGAGCGCGCGCACGCGGTCGAAGGTCACGGCGGCGTCCTCGGCCTTCTGCGTCGCCTCCGCGATCACCGCGGCCGCGCGGGCCTGCAGCGCGTCCATCCGCGGGTCCGGGTGCGTCCATTGATAGGAGAAGTCGGTCTCCACGAGCCGCCCCAGGTACGGCCGCATCCCGGGATGCGCGGCCAGGAGCGAGCCCGGAGGCACCAGCAGCCGCAGCGAGTACTGCACCGGGTCCACGTGATCTACCAGGGCGTTCGCCTCCACCCAGTCGAGCATCGCGAGGTAGTCGGCGAGCGTGGTCCAGGGCGTGAACGCGACCCAGGTCGGGCGCATGTCGAGGCCGGCCGCCCGCAGGGCGGCGAGCGCGGCGTCGATGTCGGCCCGCGTGTGCCCCTTGTCGAGATGGCTCAGCACGGTGTCGGAGAGGGATTCCACCGCGGACACCACGAAGAGACAGCCGAGCCCGGCCATCTCGCGCAGGAGCTCACGGCGCTCGAGAAGATGCTCCACCTTGGCGGTGAAGTCCCACGTGAGCGAGGGAAACTCCCGGTGGAGCCGCCGCGCCACCTCGATGGCGTGCCCGGGCCCATTGAGGAAGTCCGGATCGCCAAAGGTGATGTGCTCGGCGCCCGCCTCGACCTGCTGACGCACGTCGGCCAGCACGACGTCGGCGGGGACCACGAAGAAACGGCCGCCGTAGACGGGCGGGATCGGGCAATGGCGGCAGAGATGCTTGCACCCGCGGCTTGCCTCCACGTAGCCCACGAGCGAGTGCCGGCCATCGCGCTCGAGCCGCGCGTAGGTCTTGAGCGAGGGCAGGGCGGAGCGGCTCGGACGCGGCAGCGCGGGTCGCGCGATGTTCGGGCCCACGCTCTCCCCGGCGCGGCACACACCGGGTATCGGCCCCGAGCGGCCGGCGTCGAGGGCCTCGGCGAGATCGGCGAGCGGCGCCTCGACCTCGCCCCCGATCACGCTGTCCGCGACGTGGGCCAGCAGGTGCTCGGCGTTGAGCGTCGCGTAGAGCCCGTAGAACGCGAGGTGGCAGGAGGGATTCAATGCCAGGACGCGCTCCGCCACCCCGAGCCCCACCCGCAGCGCGGTGTGCATGGGCACGGAGATGGCCACGAGGCGGGCGCGCCTGACCTTCTCGGGATCCAGCGGCTCGACGGAGACGTCCAGCACCGCGGGCTTGAAGCCGCGAGCTTCCAGCACCGCCGCCGGCCAGGCCACCGCCAGCGGCTGATGCCCCAGCTCGTAGCAGGCGATCAGGAGCACCGCGCCTTGCCCTCTCACGTACGTGAGTCTACACCGCGAGCGTCAGGCGCTGCCTCCCACTGAAGATTCGCGCCGTGAGGGTGGGTGAGCGCGAGCGCGTGATCAGTTCGCCCGCCCCTGGTCAGCCGCGTGCGGCCGAGCACGAACCGCATGCCGCCCTTCCGCGCGCCGAGGGCGGGGATGCCGGGCACGATCCCCGGCCCTTCATTCGAGATCCAGACGATGTCCCGCACCCGGGACTCCGCGGTGAGCAGGTCCGCGAATGCCTGCCGGCGCTCGGGCGCCACGTAGGCGAGCACCGCGGAGTGGAAAACCACGAGCTGCGCGTCCGCCGGCGCCTCCCCGAGAAGCGCGGGCAGATCGTCGACCAGGTCGCCCTTGCGGATCTCCGGCGCTTCGGCACGTCCCAGCTCGAGGGCGTGCTCGAGGCGCCGGCGGCGCTCGGGCTGATCGGACCACACGCACGCCAGGAGCCAGCGGGTCGCGGTCTCGTCGTGCACGTCCACGGGCGCCAGATCGAGGCCGCGTCGCCACACGATCGCGGGCATCACCGAGGGCAGGGGCGCGGGGCCGGTGACCGGACAGCGGAGGCGCACCGGCGATCTGGGTGGGCCGAGCCGCGCGGTGCCCCAGTCGTAGAAGAACCGGTCGAGCAAGAGGCAGAGCCCGGCGCTCGCGCCCACCTCGACGAGGGCGAGCGGCCCCGCGGGCAGCGCGGGGAGCAGGGCCGCACAGCGCGCGACCTCGTTGGTCTGCGTGCGGTGCACCCGCATCAAACCGGCGACCTCGGGGCCCCGCCGCGCGAGCAAGGCGCGCAGATCGTGGCCGGCCGTCGGCATGTCGTGAGGTCCGGTGAGGAACTGGAGGGCCGCGAAGAAGAGATTCGGCTGCCAGACGGGCAGGGGCGCGAGGAAGCTCAGGACTTGGGTGTCGTTGGCGACCGCGAGGGCCAGGCGGTAGTACGCCTCCGAGTAGCCCTTGCACTCCAGATCCGCGAAGCGCCGATAGCGCTCGGCGATCTCGTGCGGCGCGGGCGTGCGCACGCCTTCTACGTGCGGGCGCCTTCTAGGTGAAGCTCGGCTCGCGCGCGGGATCGGCAGGGGCGGCGGATCCGCGCAGGCGCCGGACGGTATCTTCCAGGATGCGGTGCAGGCCGTCGGTCAGGAGCGCGGCGGATTCCACGCGGTCACGGCGCAGGCGCTCGTTCTCGCACTGGAGGCTCTCGATCTCGCGCCGGAGATCGTTAACTTCCTGGAGGAGCCGGGACGCCGCGCGCTCCGTGGCTTCGAGCCGGTCGCGAAGGCTCTCGTGCTCGTGGAGGATGATGGGCAGATAGGCGAAGACTCCCGCGGTGTCCTCGATCCAGCGTCCAATCCGCAGCCGCGCCTCCCGGAACTGGAGATCATCCATGGCACGAGTCTACCACGAGGTCTCGAAGCAATGCGACCCTGAACCACAATATGTGGTGGCCATACGGTGTGTTAGCCTCGATGGCCATGACCATGCCCGCCGCTCAGGCGACCGCGCGTCCGGCCGCGCTCGTCTTCATCTTCATCACAGTGATGCTCGACATGCTGGCCCTCGGCATGATCGTGCCCGTGCTCGCGCCCTTGGTCGCCACATTCCTCGGGGGTGACACCGCCCGGGCCGCGAGCGTCTACGGCCTCTTCGGCACGGTGTGGGCGCTCATGCAGTTCCTCGCCTCGCCGGTGCTGGGCGCCCTGTCGGACCGGTACGGGCGGCGCCCGGTGATCCTGCTCTCCAATCTCGGCCTCGGGCTCGACTACGTCGTGATGGCGCTGGCGCCGAGCCTCCCGTGGCTCTTCGTCGGACGCGTCCTGTCCGGTGTCACCGCGGCAAGCGTGCCCACCGCAGGCGCCTACATCGCTGACGTGACGCCGTCGGAACGGCGCGCGGCCGGCTTCGGCCTCATCGGGGCCGCCTTCGGCATCGGTTTCGTACTGGGGCCCGCGGTGGGGGGCGTCGTCGGCGCGGTGGACCCGCGGCTCCCGTTCTGGCTGGCGGCGGGGCTGAGCCTGTTGAACTTCCTCTACGGGCTGCTGGTGCTCCCGGAGTCGCTGCCCCCCGAGCGGCGCGCGCCATTCGCCTGGCGCGCCGCCCACCCCCTGGGCGCGCTGACCTTCTTGCGGACCCAGCCGATACTCTTCGGACTCACCGCCGTGGTGTTCCTCGGCCGCATCGCGCACGACGTGCTCCCCAGCACCTTCGTGCTCTTCGCGGGGTATCGCTACGGCTGGGACCAGCGGACGATGGGCTTCTTCCTCGCCGGTGTGGGCGTGAGCACCATGATCGTGTCGGGCGGCCTCGTCCAGCCGATCGTGCGCCGGCTGGGGGAGCGCCGCGCGCTGCTCCTCGGGCTCGCCTGCGGCGCGGCGGGCTTTTCCATCTACGCCTTCGGCTCCTCCAGCGCCGCCGCGCTGGCGGCCCTGCCCATCATGGCGCTGTGGGGCCTGGCGAGTCCGGCCGCGCAGGCGTTGATGACGCGGCAAGTGGCGGCCTCCGAGCAGGGGCGGCTCCAGGGCGCGATCGCGAGCATCACCGGCGTCGGGGGCCTCATGGGGCCCGCGCTCTTCACGCTGACCTTCGCCTACTTCATCAGCGGGAGCGCCCCCGCGGTCCTGCCGGGGGCGCCGTTCTTCCTCGCCGCCCTCCTGCTGGCGGCGTCGATGGTCCTCACTTGGCGGGTGACGCGCTAGTCGTAGAGGTGGCAGGCCACCAGCCGCCCCTCGTGCGATTTGAGGGCGGGCACCTCGGTGGAGCAGCGCGGCATCACGTGCGGACAGCGCGGATGGAAGCGGCAGCCTGCGGGCGGGCGCAGCGGGCTCGGGACCTCGCCGGGCAGGATGATCTCGTCGCGCCGCTCGTCCGGGTGCGAGGGCAGTGCGGCCGAGAATAGCGCCTGCGTGTAAGGGTGCTTCGGCGCCCGGCTGAGCGCGCTCGCCTCGCCAGACTCCGCGATCTTCCCCAGGTACATCACCGCGATCGTATGGCTCATGTGCGCCACCGCGGCGAGGTCGTGGGCGATGAAGAGATAGGAGAGCCCGAGCTGCGCCTGGAGATCGCGCAGCAGGTTCAGGATCTGGGCGCGAATCGACACGTCGAGAGCGGACACCGGCTCGTCGAGCACGACCAGCCGAGGCGCGAGGGCCAGGGAGCGGGCGATGGCGATGCGCTGACGCTGGCCGCCCGAGAACTCGTGGGGGAACAGCTCGGCGGCCCTCTCCGGCAGGCCCACGATCTCGAGCAGATGGGCGATGCGCTTCTTCACCTCGGGTCCGGGCAGCGTGTCGTTGGTGACGAGCGGCTCGGCGATGATCGCACCCACCCGCATGCGGGGGTTGAGCGACGCGAACGGGTCCTGGAAGACGGCCTGCACCGACTTCCGGTAGTGGCGCCGCCCCGCCGCATCCAGGGTCTGGAGGTCCTTGCCCTCGAAGCGGATGCTGCCCCCGGTCGGCTCTTCAAGGCCGAGCACGAGCTTGGCGGTGGTCGTCTTGCCGCACCCGGACTCACCCACGAGGCCTAGGGTCTGGCCGGAGCCGATCGCGAACGAGACGTCGTCCACCGCGCGGACCACCCCCGCGCCGCGCCCCAGGAAGCCGCCCTTCACCGGGAAGAGCTTGCTGAGATTCTTCGCCTCCATCACCGGCGGGGCCATCGGCGATTGGCCTAGCGGCCGACGGCGTCGGCGCGCGCGGCCGCTGCGGGGACGGCGGGCCCCGGCGACGCGAGCCAGCAGCGCGCGGCGTGGGCGGGTGCCACGACGATGTCGGGCGGCGCCTCGGTACGGCAGCGGTCCACCGCGACCGGGCAGCGCGGCTGGAAGGCGCAGCCCGCCGGCAAGCGAGCGAGGTCCGGCGGCTGGCCCTCGATGGCGGTGAGCCGCTGCCGGGCGTCACTCATGCGCGGGATGGATTCCAGAAGCGCGCGCGTGTAGGGGTGCGCGGGGTGGTCGAACATCGCCTTCACCGGTCCGGCCTCGACCATGCGGCCCGCGTACATCACCGCGACGCGGTCGCACATCTTCGCCACGATGCCGAGGTTGTGCGTGATGAAGATCAGCGCGAGCCCGTGCGTGCGCTGCAGCTCGCGGAGGAGATTGAGGTACTGGGCCTGGATGGTGAGGTCCAGGCTCGTGGTGGGCTCGTCGGCGATGAGGAGCCGCGGCTCGCACGAGATCCCGATGGCGCCCACGATGCGCTGGCGCATGCCCCCGGACATCTGGTGCGGGTACTCCTTCACGCGCGCCTCCGGTGCAGGAATGCGCACGGAGCGCAGCAGCTCCTTGGCACGCGCCCACGCGCTCTTGCGCGTGGCGCGCTCGTGAACGCGCAGCGGCTCCGCCACCTGATCGCCCACCGTGAAGAGGGGGTTCAGCGAGGCCATCGGGTCCTGCAGGATCATCGCGATGCGCTTGCCGCGGATGTGCCGCATGTCACGCTCGGGCTTGGCGACCAGGTCCTCGTCCTCGAAGCGGACCTCCCCACCCACGATCCGCGCCGCGGTGGGAAGCAGTCGCAGCAGCGAGAGCGCGAGGGTGGTCTTGCCCGAGCCCGACTCGCCCACGATGCCGAGCGTCTCGCCGGCCTCGAGGGTGAACGAGACCTCGTCCACCGCCTTGGTCACGCGCGTGCCACGGGCAGTGACGTAGTGCACGCCGAGCTTCCGGACATCGAGGAGCGGGCTCAATGCGTGATCAGAAACGCGAGGAGGAGGAGGGCGGACCCGATGAGGAGGTCCAGGATCCCCTTCAGTCGGTGATGGGGATACGGCAATGCGGCCACGCTCATAGCTGGCGCAGCTGCGGATCGAGCTTCACGCGCAGCCAGTCCCCGAGGAGGTTGGCGGAGAGGACCATCAACATGATGCAGCACCCGGGGAGAACGGTGAGCCACCAGTAGCCGGCCATGAGGCCCTTCTTCCCGTCGGCGAGCATGAGCCCCCACGCGGGCTTGGGCGGCGGCACGCCGACGCCCAGGAAGGAGAGCGAGGCCTCGGTGACGATGACCACCCCGAGCATGAGGGTGCCCAGCACGATGGCGGAGTTCAGCACGTTGGGCAGGATGTGCTTGCGCATGATCTTGCGCTTCGAGCAGCCCGCCACGATGGCCAGGCGTACGAAGTCGCGCTCCTTGAGCGACAGCACCTCGCCGCGGATCACGCGCGCGTAGCGCGTCCAGTAGATCGCGCCGAGGATGATCACGATGTTCATCTCGCTCGGCCCCGCGATGGCGGCGAGGAAGATCGCGAACGTCAGCGCGGGCAGGGCCAGCCAGGTGTCGGTGAGACGCATGATCACCTGATCGACCCAACCCCCGAGATAGCCGGAGAGGATGCCGAACAGGGTCCCGATGGCGCCCGCCACGATGACCGCGGTGAAGCCGACCACCATCGAGACGCGCGCGCCGAAGATGAGCCGGGCGAGCACGTCGCGCCCGAGATGGTCCGTGCCCAGGATGTGCGCGACGGTCCCGCCCGCCTGCCAGAAGGGAGGCTTGAAGCGATCGCCCAAGTTGCCCACCTCGGGATCGTAGGGCGTGATGAAGTTGGCGAAGATCGCCACGAATGCGAGCGTGGCCAGGATGGTGCAGGCCACGTAGGGGAAGCCGCTCGACCGGAACGCGGCCAGGCGCCACGCGACGGTGAGGGCGGCGGCACGACTGCCTGGCATGGCGGGAGCGGGGACGCTCATCGGTCGTACCTTATCCGCGGGTCGATGACCGCGTAGAGGATGTCCACGACGAGATTCACCACCACGATCATGGCGCCGGCGAGGATCACGGTCGCCTGCACCACCGGGAAGTCACGGAAGGAGATGCCTTCGTAGAGCAGCCGGCCGATGCCGGGCCAGGCGAAGACGGTCTCCACCACCACCGCCACGTTGACCATGATGACGAGGTTGATGCCCGCAAGCGTGAGCACGGGGATCAGCGCGTTCTTGAACGCGTGCTTGCTGATGACCAGCGCCTCGGGCAGGCCCTTGATGCGGGCCAGCTTCACGTACTCCGAGCCCAGAACTTCCAGCATGGATGACCTGGTCAAGCGCATGTGGGCGGCCGCGAAGTACCAGCCGAGGGCGAAGGCCGGCATGATCAGGTGCGCGAGGCTGCCCGAACCCGAGGAGGGGAGCCAGCCCAGGTACACCGAGAAGAACAGGATCATCACGAGGCCGACCCAGAACGAGGGGAGCGATAGGCCGAGCAGGGCAAAAATCTTCCCAGCGCTGTCCCACCATTGATTGACGCGCACCGCCGCGATGATGCCGGTGGGGATGCCGATGATGAGCGAGATGGCCATGGCCGCGGCCGCGAGCAGGAGGGAGTTGGGTAGCCGCGACATGTACAGCTCGAGCACGGGGGTGCGGTAGTAGAAGGACTGGCCGAAATTGCCGCGTAACAGGTCGGACATGAAGCTCACGTACTGGACCCAGAGGGACCGGTCCAGGCCGAGCTGTTTCCGCACCGCGTCAAGATCACCCTTGCTCGCCCCGGGCTCGACCAGGAGGACGGCGGGGTCGCCGGTGAGACGGACGAAGAGGAAGATCGTGACGCTCAGCAGCGCCAGCGAGACGAGCGCATAGCCCACACGCCGGAGGATGAAGCGCTTCACCGGGCGCTCATCCTACCACGGGGTGCTACGGCGTCGGAGCGATCGCATCGGCGAAGATCCTCCTGACGGTGTGGGACGCCAGCCCTGGACCGCGGTCGGTGGGCTGGAAAGTGCCCGCGATTATCCCCGAATCTCCGCCTCTGTCAATCCCTCAGGTGCCGCTCCGGAGCACCGTCCCGGGCCAGACCCCGGTGTGGACATCGTGCTGATAGAGCACGCGGCCATTCACGATGGTGGCGTGCACTCCGCGGGCGCGGGCGACCAGGCGCTTGCCGCCGCCGGGGAGGTCGCGCACGTACTCGGGCGGCACGTCGTCCACCGTGTCGGGATCGAAGAGGGTGAGGTCCGCCGCCTTGCCGGGCGCGACCACGCCGCGGTCGCGAATGCCGAAGAAGGCCGCCACCTCGGAGGTGAGGCGCCGCACGCCCTCCTCGAGCGTCAGCGCCTGCCGCTCACGCACCCACTTGCCGAGGAGATACGTGGCGTAGCCCGCATCGCAGAGCTGATCCACGTGGGCGCCACCGTCGGAGAGCCCGATGAGGAAGCGGGGGTCGGTGACGAGCGGCTTCACGCCCTCGGGGTCCTGGTTCATCACGGGGAAGTCGAAGAGGGTCTCGAGCCCATCGGCGAGCGCGATGTCGAGGATGGTGTCGGCCGGATCCTTGCCCCGCCCCTCCGCGATCTCGGCGATGGACTGCCCCGCGAGGGCGAGCGTCGCCGCGCCCGCCGCATCGCGCACGGTGATGCGGCGCCACTGGCCGCGGAAGATGCGCCGGCGCTCCATTTCTTCCTTCCACCGGCTGCGGAAGGTCTCGCTCGCGTAGAGCGCGCGCTGCTCGGTCTCGGGGCGGTTGAAGGCCTGGCCCCACGTCGCCATGGTGGCGAAGATGAAGGGGTTCTTCAGCGTGAACTGGATGCGCAGCGGCCGGCACGACACCTGCGGCACTGCGCGCTCGCGCCCGAGGAGGGGAGCCATGCGCTGGACGACCTCCTCGTGCGCGCCCGGCGGCCGGCCCGGCCGCGCGAACACCGCGAGATAGGTCACCGGTCGGCGGCTCTCGTTCACGAGCAGCTCCAGCGTCGCGTACTCCTCGTCGGTGACGCGGTCGGGCAGGGAGGTGATGGCCGCCTCGATGACGCCCTTGCCGCGCCGGCGCATCTCGCCGCAGAGCCCGCGCAGCTCGTCCGGGCTGGCGAGCCGGCAGGCGAGCGGCCGCCCCTGGTCGCCCACGTGATTGGCGAGGATCGTGGTGGAGAGGCCGAACGCCCCCGCGTCCAGCGCCTCGCCGTAGAGCCGGCCCAGCGTCGCCGTCTCCTCCGGCGTCGCCGCGCGGTCGAAGGACGCCTCGCCCAGCACGTAGTGGCGCAGCGGCGTGAGGGGCATGAGCGGCGCCACGTTGATGCCGAGCGGCCGGCGCGCGAGCGCGTCCATGTACTCGCCGAAGGACTCCCACTCCCAGCCGATGCCCCGCCGCATGACCTCGAGCGGGATCGCCTCGACGTTGACCAGGTCGCCCATGAGGGTTTCGCGCGCGGCGGGCCGGCAGGGCGCCACGCCCACGCCGCAGTTGCCCATCACCACGGTGGTGATGCCGTGCCAGGACGAGCACGTGAGGAGAGGATCCCACGCGACCTGCGCGTCGTAATGGGTGTGGGGATCGATGAAGCCGGGCGCCAGCACGAGGCCGCGCGCGTCCAGGCGCTCGCGGGCCGCCTCGCCCGCGCCGATGCCCACGGCGGTGATGCGTCCATCGGATAGCGCGACGCCGCCCATCCGGGCGGGTGCGCCGGTGCCGTCCACGATGCGCGCGTTGTCGATCACGAGATCATGCATGGGGCCTACGGTCCCCCCTGAGGGCTAGCGAGTCAAGCCGCGCACGTTCCAGATCCGCACGGGCCGCGAGAGACCCTTGAGCGTGATCGCGCCGACGTCCTCGGCGTCGATCAGCCCCTCCACCGCCGCGGCCACCTTGGCCGAGATGAAGAGCTGCCCCGTCTTGGCCTCCGCGCAGAGCCGCGCGGCGAGATTGGTGACGGTGCCGATGGCGCCGTAGTCCCAGCGCCCCTCGAAGCCAATGGCGCCGATGGTCGCGTAGCCCTGTGCGATGCCCATGCTCGCGCCAAGGTCCCAGCCGCGCTTGCGCCACCGTGCGCTCAGTCCCTCGAGAACGTCGCGCATCGCTACCGCCATGCGGACGGCGCGCGCCGCCGGGTCCGGCACCTCGACGGGGTCGTTGAAGAAGATCATCAGACCGTCGCCGGTGAAGCGCTCGAGCGTGCCCTCGTGGGCCAGGATGAGCCGGCCCATCTCGGCGTGGTACTCGCGCAGCATCTCCATCAGCTCCTCGGGCTCCGCGGTCTCCGCGAACGAGGTGAAGCCACGGAGGTCCAGGAAGACCACGGTGATGTCCCGCCGGTGGGTCTTGAGCGGGTCTGCGGCGCCGCCGGCGACGATGGCCTCCGCGAGCTGAGGCGAGAAGAAGCGCTTGAGGCGGCCGAGGCGCTCGAGCTGGGCGACCTGCTCGGCCACGCGCCGCTCGAGGGTTCGGTTCATCTCCGCGAGGGCGCGCCGGTGGCGGGCCTCCTCGTCGTGGAGCCGCTTCTTCTCGAGGCACGCGCCCACCCGCGCCTGCAGGAGCACGGGATCGAACGGCTTGCCGAGATAGTCGTCGGCGCCGAGCTGGATGCAGCGCACCACGCTGTCCATCTGGTCCAGCGCCGAGATCATGAGCACGGGAATGTCGCGTAGCGCGGGGTCCCCCTTGATGCGCTGGAGCACCGCGTAGCCGTCCAGGTCGGGCATCATGACGTCGAGCAGCACGAGATCGACCGCCGTGCGCGCGAGCACGTCGAGCCCGGGCAGGCCACCCGACGCCGCCAACACCTCGTAGCCCTGGCGCCGCAGCCGGCGCATCAGCAAGTCGCGGTTCTCCTCGTTGTCGTCCACCACGAGGATGACGCTCCGAGCCTTGCCGGGCTCGGCGCCCGCGCCGGCCGTCTCCGCAGTCGCCCTCGGCGATGAGGCGCCAGGCATGCCGCCTTCGCCGAGCAGCCCGCCAAGACGCTCGGTGGCAGCGCGAATCCGCTCGAGGTCGGGCGCGAGCGATCCGGCGCCGGCTTCCGCGGCCTGCCGGCGTACGGTGTCCGTCGCGGTGCGGAGACGCTCGAGCACGGGGGCGAGGCTGCTCCGGGCGGCCGCGAGATCGGGCGGCCCCCCCTCGCCCTCCGCCAGCGCGGTGTTGAGCCGGGCCAGGAGCTCGCGGGCATCCGTGCGCACCGCGCCGAGGCCGGCGGCGAGGACGGACCGGTCATCGCCTTCCAGCTCCTCGAGCAGCATCTCGGCGTAGCCGATGATGTGGTTCAGCGGCGTGCGCAGCTCGTGGCGGAGCTGGGCGGCGAGGTCGATGGTCACGCTCCCGCCGCCGGTCCGATGAGGGCCTCGATCTTTTGCAGGAGGCGCGGAAGATCGACGGGCTTGGTGTCGAAGTCGTCACAGCCGGCGGCGAGCGCCTTCTCGCGGTCGCCGGCCATGGCGTGCGCGGTGAGCGCGATGACGGGAATGCCGCGCGTCTCCGGCGCCGCCTTCACCCGGCGCGTGGCCTCCCATCCATCGATGCCGGGCAGGCTCATGTCCATCAGGATGAGGGCAGGCGCCTCCGACCGCACCATGGCGAGGCCCTGCTCGCCGTCCACCGCGATGGCGACGTCGTAGCCGCGCTTCACGAGGCGGCGCGAGAGCATGTCGCGGTTCATCTCGTTGTCCTCGACGAGCAGGATCTTGGGCATCAGGTCGTGGGCCTCCGCGCGGCCACGCTGACCGCCACGAGCTCGCGCACGTCCGCCAGCAGCTCGTCGCGGCCGTGCGCGCCCTTCAGCAGGATCTTCTGGACGTAGCCGTTGAGGCGCTCCCGGTCCTCGCGCGTCAAGTCCTTGGCGGTGACGACGACGATGGGGATGCCGCGCCACGCCTCGTGGCGGCGGAACTCGGACACGAACGCGAAGCCGTCCATCTCCGGCATCATGAGGTCGAGCAGGATGACGGTGGGCTTCACCTCGCGCAGGCGCTCCAGCGCCGCGCGGCCGTTCTCCGCCTCAACGACCGCGAAACCTGCGGGCTCGAGCATGCGTCGCAGGAGGCTCCGGACCTCGGGGTCATCATCCACCACCAGCACGGGCTGATCGCGGCGGTACTTGCCGAGGACGGCGGTGAGCCGCTCACGATCGATGGGCTTGGTGAGGTAGTCGGCCGCACCCAGCGCGTAGCCCAGGTTCTTGTCGTCGACGATGGTCAGCATCACCACCGGGATGTCGGCGGTGGCGGGATCGCTCTTGAGCGCGGATAGCACGGCCCAGCCGTCCATGCCCGGCATCATGACATCGAGGGTAATGGCCTCGGGCTTGAGCTCGCGCGCGCGGCGCAGCCCCTCCTCGCCGCTCGCCGCGGTGACGACACGGAAGCCTTCGCGGCCGAGGAAGCGCTGCATGAGATCGCGCACCGCCGCCTCGTCGTCGATCACCAGCACTGTGCCGACCCCGGACGCGGCGCGCTCGGCCGGCGCGGCCGCCGTCGCCGCCGCCTCCTCGGTCGCGTCGCGCACGATCGCGGGCAGGCGGATCGTGAAGGTGCTACCGCGCCCGGACTCGCTGGCCGCCACCACGTCGCCGCCCATCATGCGGCAGAGCCGGCGGCTCAGCGCGAGGCCGAGCCCGGTGCCGCCATACTTCCGCGTGGTCGCCGCGTCGGCCTGGGTGAATGCCTCGAAGAGCTTGGCGAGCTGCTCCGGCGACATGCCGATGCCCGTGTCGCTGACGCGGAACACCAGCCAGTCCGCGCCGTCCAAAATCTCGCGCGCCACGTCCAGGGTGATGGCGCCCTGCTCGGTGAACTTGCAGGCGTTGCTGAGGAGGTTGAACAGCGCCTGCCGTACCTTGGTCAGGTCGGCGCGCATCGTGCCCACCGAGTCGGTGCCATGAACCTCGAGGCGATTGGCGTTCTTCGCGGCGAGCGGCTGGATGACGGCCACGATGTCGTGGACCAGCGTCGCCACGTCGAACGTCTCGAGATAGAGGTCCATCTTGCCGGCCTCGATCTTGGAAAGGTCGAGAACCGCATTGATCAGCTCGAGCAGATGCTTGCCCGCGGCGTTGATCTTCTTGAGATCGTCGGTGAACTGCTCTGCGCCGAGGTCGGCGGCGTCCTCCTGCAGCATCTCGCTGTAGCCGATGATGGCGTTCAGCGGCGTGCGGAGCTCGTGGGACATGTTGGCGAGGAACTCGGACTTGTGGCGGTCGGCTGCCTCCAGCTGCCGCCCCTTGTCCTCGATCTCGCGGAAGAGCCGCGCGTTCTGGATGGCCAGGGCCGACTGGCCCGCGAACGTCCGCAGGAGGTCGACGACCTGGCCGGGGAACTCGCCCGGCGCCTGCCGCGTCACGGTGAGTCCGCCGATGAGGTGCCCCTCGCGCAGCAGCGGGATCCCGAGCACGGCGCGATGGCCCGTGCTCAGGAGGACGTCGCGCAGGGGGCCGGTGTAGGCGCCCGCCTCGGCGATGTCGGGGACCTGGACGGGCTCGAGGGTGATGGCCATGCGCCCGCCGACGCCTTGGCCCCGGCGGATCGGCGTGCGCTGCATCACCGCCACGACCTCCTCGGCCAGGTTGTGGGTGGCGCGGAAGACGAGCGCCTCCGCCTGCTCGTCGTACTCGTAGACGGTGCAGGTGTCGGTGCCGGCGATCTGGCTCGCGCGCGAGGCGATCGTGCTGAGCACAGTCTCGAGGTCGAGGGTGGAGCTGAGTGCCTGGCTGACCTCTCCGAGGGCCTTGAGCTCATCGACCGAGCGTGTGAGCTGATCGGTGCGGGCCTGGAGCTCGGTGAGCAGGCGAGCGTTCTCGATGGCGATCGCCGCCTGGTCGGCGAAGGTCTCGAGAAGGGCGATGTGGCCGTCGCTGAAGGGGCGGACCTCATTCCGGTAGGTCAAGAGCACGCCGAGGAGCTCGCCGGCCCGGAGCATGGGAACGGTCAGGACC
Source organism: Candidatus Methylomirabilota bacterium (assembly GCA_035764725.1). Lineage (NCBI taxonomy): Bacteria > Methylomirabilota (SeqCode) > Candidatus Methylomirabilota bacterium. The sequence goes on from DASTYT010000059.1 coordinate 53,045, forward strand.
GTGCGAATCGGGTCGACCTGCTTGGCTCCGTACGTGTACTCCGGGTCCACCGTGACGTCGTGGATGTGGATGGTGCGGCGCTCCAGCGCCGTACGCGCCGCCGAGCTTTGGCGCCCCGGGGAGATGGGATTGCGCTCGACCCACTCGCGGAACTCGGGCTGGACATTGTGGGTCGCCACGACCCGGAGGAAGGTCCCGTCGAACCGGAAGATGAACGCCCGCTCTGCCTCGCACAGCCGGACGGTGTTCTCCGCCAGGGTCTCGAACACCGGCTGGAGGTCGAAGGTCGAGCGGCCGATCACCTTGAGGAGCTCGCTCGTGGCGGTCTGCTGTTCGAGGGACACCCGAAGCTCGCTGTTGCGCGTCTCCAGTTCCTTGAACAGCCGGACATTCTCGATAGCGATGACCGCCTGCTCGGCGAAGGTCTCGAGGAGCGCGATCTGCTTGTCGGTGAAGGGCCTCGCTTCGCCGCGCCAGACGCTGATGACGCCCACGGCCAGGTCGTCGCGGAAGATCGGAACGGAGAGGATCGATCGCAGCGCGATTGCGTCGCGTAGCGGATGAGTATAGGCAGCGTCGAGCCAGGAGTCCTCGACGTGGATGACGCGCCGGTCCATAATCGCTCGCCCCGACGTGGTGCCGCGGTCGATGGGAAGGGGATAGGTCTCGCGCAAGGCGGCAACTCCGTCCGGATTCACGCCCTCGACGGCGGAAAGCAGGAGCTGCCCGGATTCGGCGAGGAAGACAACGCTGAAGCTCGCATCGCAGAGGCGGCGGGCATTCCGCACGATGGCGTCGAACACCGGCTGACCGTCGGTGGGCGAGCTGGAGATCACCCGCAGGATGTCGCTGGTGGCCGTCTGCTGCTCGAGCGCGTCCGTGAGGTCGGAGTTCTTGGCCTGGAGCTCGGTGAGCAGGCGCGCGTTCTCGATGGCGATGGCGGCCTGGTCGGCAAAGGTCTCCATCAACGCGACCTGGCTGTCGGTAAACGGGCGGACCTCGAGCCGGTGAATGAGGATGACGCCGAGAAACTCCTCCCCCCGCAGCAGCGGAACGCCCAGCGAGGTACGGTACGGATCCATGTGTAACAGGCTGTAGGTGTATTCGGGGTCCGCGCGCACATCGTGAACGTGGACAGTGCGCCGCTCGACGGCCACGCGAGCGGAAACGCTATGGCGTCCAGGCGGGATCGGGTTCTGCTGGACCCAGGTGATCAACTCCTCCGTGGCATTGCTGTGCGCGACCACGCGTAGCAACTGGCCGTCGAAGCGGAAGATGAACGCCCGTTCCGCCTCACATAGCCGGACCGCATTCTCGGCCAGTGTGTCGAAGACGGGCTGGAGGTCGAAGGTGGACCGCCCGATCACCTTGAGCAGCTCGGCTGTCGCGGTCTGCTGCTCGAGCGACACCCGCAGCTCGCTGTTGCGCGCCTCCAGCTCGGTGAAGAGCTGAACGTTCTGGATCGCAATCACCGCCTGGTCGGCGAACGTCTTCAGCAGCTCGACCTGGTTGTCCGGGAACTTCTCGGCGGCCATCCGGGAGACGCCGATGACGCCGACGGCCGCGCCGTCGCGGATCATCGGCACGAACAGGGCGCTGCGGTATCCCTGTTCCTTCTGGCCCGCGGCAAAGCGGTATTCGGCGGTGACGTCCGCCACGTTCATCACACGCCGCTCCAGGACGACGGGGCCGACGAGACGGTCGGCGACGGCGCGCCGTGGGAACCAACCGCGGAGAGCCGCTTCCGCCTGCAGATCGAAGTTGTGTTGCGCGACGAATTGCAGCGTCTCGCCGTCGAAACGCAGGACAACGCTGAACACTCCGTCGCACAGACGGACGGCGCTTCGGACGATGGCATCGAAGATCGGCTGGACGTCGGTCGGCGACTGGCTGATGACGCGCAGGATCTCGCCGGTCGCGGTCTGCTGCTCGAGGGACTCGGTGAGACTCGCGTTCTTGGCCTGGAGCTCGGTCAGCAGCCGCGCATTCTCGATGGCGATGGCGGCCTGGTCGGCGAAGGTCTCCATAAGGGCGACCTGGCTGTCGGTGAACAAACGTACTTCGTGCCGGTTCACCGCGATCACCCCGAGCAGCTCGTTGCCACGGAGCATGGGAATCGCGAGAACGGTCCGGACGGGGGAGACGTCACGTATCGCCGAGGTAAAGCCCGGCTCGACCTGGACATCCGCGATGTGGATGGTGCGTCGCTCGAGGGCGGCGCGTCCCGCGCCGCTTCCCCGCGCGGGCGCGATGGGATTTTGCTCGTAGAACGCGAGCTGCTCCGCCGTCGCGTTGCCGAGCGCCACGATACGAAGATGCTCGCCGTCGAAGCGGAAGATGGCGGCTTGCTTGGCTTCGCAGAGCCGGAAGGCGTTCTCGGCCAGCGTGTCGAAGACGGGCTGAAGGTCGAACGTCGAGCGCCCGATGACCTTCAGCAGCTCCGCCGTCGCCGTCTGCTGCTCCAACGCCACCCGCAGCTCGTTGTTGCGCGCGTCCAGCTCCTTGAAGAGCCGCACGTTCTCAATGGCGATGACCGCCTGATCGGCGAACGCGCGGAGGAGCTCGACCTGGCGATCGGGGAACGGGCCGCGCTCGCGGCGGGCCACGGTAATGGTGCCCAGGGGCGTGCCGTCCCTCAGCATGGGGACCGATACCTGGGCCCGATAGCCCATCACGTCTGCGAGCTGGCGCGAGATGCCAGCCTCGGTGTCGACACGAATGTCCTCGGACTGGACGACCGTTGCGGCGAGGATGGCCCGTCCCGACATGCTGGAGCGCGTCGCCGGTGCCGGGAAGGCGCGCTGAAGCATCTGGAGAGCGTCGGGCCCGAAGCCGTGCTGGGCCATGAGGTGCATCTCGGCCCCGTCGAACCGCACCGCGTTCGCGAAAACTCCATCGCAGAGCCGGCAGGCGTGCTCGACGATCACCTCGAAGACCGGCGCGACATCGGTCGGCGAGCTCGAGATGACCCGAAGGATTTCGCTGGTCGCGGTCTGCTGCTCGAGCGCCTCACTGAGGGACGCATTCTTGGCCTGGAGCTCGGTGAGGAGCCGCGCATTCTCGATGGCGATGGCCGCCTGGTCGGCGAAGGTCTGCACGAGCGCGATCTCTGCCGTCGTGAAACCTCCCGCCTCGCGCCGGCTCACCCCAATGACGCCGAGCACGTCGGAGCCGCGCAGCATCGGCACCACCAGCACGGAGCGGGATCCCCGCGCGCGAGTGCCCTCGCGGATGAAGGGTGAGAGCGAGGGGTCGGTTTCCGCATCGGCGATGTGTTGCACGGTGCGGGTCAAAGCGGCCCGGCCATGCGGGGTGTCGTCGGTCTGCGGCCGCTTGTGCTCCAGCTCCCCCATCCAGGTCTCGCTGCTGCCCGGCAGGCCGCCCCGCGCCGCTACCATCCAGATCCTCTCGTCGCCGCACCGGAACACCGAGGCGGACCAGGCGTCCAGCAGGCGGACGACGCTGTCGGCGATGGACTCGAACACCGGCTGGACATCGGCCTGGGCCTGGCTGATCGTGCGGAGGATGTCGGCGGTGGCCGTCTGCTGGTCGAGTGCCACCCGCAGCTCGCCGTTGCGCGCCTCCAGCTCGGTGAAGAGGCGCACGTTCTCGACCGCGATGACCGCCTGATCGGCGAAGGTCTGGAGCAGGGCGGTCTGCTTGTCGGAGAAGGGCGCCACGTGGTCGCGGGCGACGAGGATGAGGCCGATGGCCGCCCCGTCGCGGAGCATGGGGACGCCCAGCGCGGTCCGATAACCAACCGTGGTGGCGAGGGGCAGCGTGTATTCCGGGTCCGCGTCGACGTCCGGAACATGGACCACGGAGCGGGAGATGATCACGCGACCGCTCACGCCTTCCCGCGAAGGCGGCCGCGGATAAGTGCGACTCAGTGACGCCAGCCGTTCGGGAGAGACATTGTGATGGGCGGCGATGTGGATCAACTGCCCATCGAAGCGCATCACCAGGGCATTGACCGCGTCGCAGAGTCGGACTGCGCTCGCTGCGATCGCGTCAAAGACCGGCTGGACATCGGTGGGCGAGCGACTGATGACGCGCAGGATCTCGGCGGTGGCCGTCTGCTGCTCCAGCGCCTCGGTGAGGGACGCGTTTTTCGCCTGGAGCTCCGTGAGCAAGCGCGCGTTCTCGATGGCGATGGCCGCCTGGTCGGCGAAGGTCTCCATCAGTGCGATCTGGCCGTCGGCGAAAGGACGAACCTCTGGGCGGAAGATGATGATCACGCCCAGCAGCTCGTCCGCCCTGAGCATGGGGATGCCTAGAACCGTGCGCGTGGGCATGGTATCGGCGTCCGCGATTCGGTACGTGTACTCGGGGTCGGCTGCGATGTCGTGAATGTGGATGGTCCGCCGCTCGAGCGCGGCACGGGCCGCCGCGGAGTGTCGGCCCGGAGAGATCGGGTGGCGTTCCGCGTAGGCATGGCGCTTGGGCGAGGTGTTGTGGCTGGCGGCGACGCGCAGCACCTCACCGTCGAAACGGAAGATGAACGCACGCTCCGCTTCGCAGAGGCGTACCGCGTTCTCCGCGAGGGTCTCGAACACGGGCTGGAGATCGAAAGTGGATCGGCCGATGACCTTGAGCAGCTCGCTCGTTGCGGTCTGCTGCTCCAGCGCCACCCGCAGATCCGAGTTGCGAGCCTCCAGCTCTGTGAACAGGCGGGTGTTCTCGATGGCGATGACGGCCTGGTCTGCGAACGTTTGGAGAAGCTCGATCTGCTTCTCGGGAAAGAGCCCGGCCTCCACCTTCGCGACGGAGATCGCCCCGATGGGTCGGCCGTCCCGCATCATCGGGACCGCGAGCGTGGCCTGGAACCCGGCCGCCCGAGCAAAGTCCTTTCCGGCGTATTCGGGGTCGGCGAGAACGTCCGGAACGTTGACGACGCCCCGCTCCACAATCGCCCGGACCCCAAGGAGGCGTCGGTCGGGATGCATCGGGAAGAATCGCGCGTGCAGATCGTGAGCCTCCGCGCTCAGGCCGTGCCCGGCCACGAAGTCCACCACGTCGTCGTCCAGCCGATAGATGCCGCCGAACAGCCCGCCGGCAAGCCGGACCGCGCTTGCGAGGATGGCCTCGAACACCGGCCGCACGTCAGTGGGGGAGTTGGAGATCACCTTCAGGATCTCGCTGGTGGCCGTCTGCCGCTCGAGCGACTCGGTGAGGCTCGCGTTCTTGGCCTGGAGCTCCGTGAGCAAGCGCGCGTTCTCGATGGCGATGGCCGCCTGGTCGGCGAAGGTCTCGAGCAGCGAGACGTGGCCGTCGCTGAAGGGCCGAACCTCGTGGCGATAGATCATGATGACGCCCAGGAGCTCGTCGGCGCGCATCATGGGGATGCCGAGGACGGTTCGATACGGGTCGACGAGGACGCCCCCGTAGCGATATTGCGGATCGGCGAGGACGTCGTGATTGTGGACGGTCTTCCGCGTCAGCGCCGCGCGGCCGGCATTGCTCTCCATGCCGGGCGCGATGGGGTGCTGGTCGAAGTACTCACGCAGCTCCGGAGAGACATTGTGACCGACGGCGAAGCGGAGGTACTCCCCGTCGTAACGGAGCACGACACCCTTCTCGGCCGCGCACAGGCGGACGGCGTTCTCGATCAGAGTCTCGAACACCGGCTGCAGATCGAAGGTCGAGCGGCCGATCACCTTGAGCAGCTCCGCGGTCGCGGTTTGCTGCTCGAGGGCGACCCGTAGCTCGGAATTGCGCGCCTCCAGCTCGGTGAACAGGCGCACGTTCTCGATTGCGATGACCGCCTGATCCGCGAAGGTCCTGAGGAGCGCGATGTGGCGCTCGGAGAAGGGGCGGACCTCGGTGCGCCGGATGAGAAGCCCCCCAAGGGCAACGCCCTCGCGCAAGAGGGGTGTGGCGAGCATCGTCCGGAGCCCGTGCTTCCGGGCGGGGCCGGCCGGGAGCTCGGACTCCGGCACCGCAGACAGGTCATCGACGTGCACCGTCTCGCGATCCACGATGGCCCGGCCGATGACGGTCCCGCGCGAGACGGGTAGGGCCTCGCTGATCCGCCCGAGAGGCCCAACGGTGGCGACGGAGCGGATGGCGTCATCATCCAGGCGGAAGATGGCCGCGTCGGCCGCCTCGCAGAGCCGCGCGGCGCTATCCGCCACGGCGTTCAGAACCGGCTGGAGGTCGGTCGGCGAGCTCGAGATCACGCGGAGGATCTCGGCGGTGGCCGTCTGCTGCTCCAGCGCCTCGGTGAGGCTCGCGTTCTTCGCCTGGAGCTCGCTCAGGAGCCGCGCGTTGGCCACGGCGATGACGGCCTGATCGGCGAAGGTCTGGAGCACCGCGATCTCGGCCGGCGTGAAGCCTCCGACCTCCTGCCGCGTGACGCCGATGACCCCGACCACGTCCTTGCCCCGGAGCATCGGGAGCCAAACTGCCGACCGGAACCCTCTTGCCCGGGCAACCTGACGCATCGTCGCGCTCACCGCCAGGTCGGTCTCCACGTCGACGACGTGCTGCACGCCGCGAGTCAACACGGCGCGATCGGGCGCAAGATCCTCCGTGGGAGGGCGCGGAGTCCGAAGCTCGTCCAGCGACGGCTGACTGCCCGGAAGGCCGCCCCGCGCCGCGACCAGCCGGATCAGCCCGTCGTCGAAGCGATACACGGCGGCGGCCCAGGCGCGGAATAGCCGCAGGGTGCTGTCGGTGATGCTCTCGAACACGGGCTGGATCTCCGCCTGCGCCTGATTGATCACCCTGAGGACGTCTGCGGTGGCGGTCTGGCGGTCGAGAGTGTCGCTCAGGTCGCGGTTACTCGCGCTGAGCTCCGTGAACAGGCGCACGTTCTCGATGGCGATGACGGCCTGGTCGGCGAAGGTCTTGACCAGCTCGATCTGCTGCTCGGTGAAGGGCTGGACGGCCAGGCGGAAGGCGTTGATCACGCCGATGGGAATTCCGTCGCGGAGCAGGGGGACGGCGAGCTGGGTCCGGTGGCCGAAGCGCCGCTGAAGCTCGCGGCCGATGGGAAGCTCGGCCTCGGACTCCGCGGCGAGGTCGGGAATGTGGAGGACGGCCCGATCCACCACGACGCGCCCGGCCACCGAGCCGCGCGTCACGGGGATTCGCAGATCCGCGGGGATGGAACCGGCCATCGGCCCGACGCCGGCCCCGAGGCGTAGCTCGCCATCCCGGAGCAGGAGCAAGGCCACGTCGACCGCGCCGCATAGCCCGGCGGTACTCCGGACGACGGCGTCAAAGACCGGCTGAGCGTCGGTCGGTGACGCCGAGATGACCCGAAGGATGTCGGCGGTCGCCGTCTGCTGCTCCAGCGCCTCGCTGAGACCCCGGAACAGCCGCACGTTCTCGATGGCGATCACCGCCTGGTCCGCGAACGTCCGGAGCAGGGCGATCTGGCTGTCGGTGAACGGTTGCACCACACGCCGCGCGACGGTGATCGCGCCGATGGTTCGACCATCCTGGGTCATCGGCAACGAGAGCGCGGTTCGGAACAGGCGGAGAGGCGCCGCCATGTCGGGGTCCCGGCTCGCGTCGGCGACCTGAACGACGTTGCCCGACAGGATGGCTCGCCCGGTCACGGTGTGGTTATTGGCGGGCTGCGGGAAGGCGCTCCGCGCCGCGTCGATCTCCTCCTGGGTGCGCCCATGCTGGGCGACGAAGTGGATCAGCGCGCCATCGAACTGATAGAGCCCGGCGAGGTCGGCCTCGCAGACCCGGGTGGCCGCGGCGGCAATGACCTCGAAGGTGCGCTCGATGCCGGTAGGAGACCTACGGATGACGCTCAGGATCTCCGCCGTCGCCCCCTGCTGCTCGCCGGCCTCCGCTAACTGGGTCTCGAGCGTTGCTGTCCGCGCACGCTCCCTCTCCAGTGCCTTTTGGAGGCGTTCGACCTCGCGGGCGAGCTCGGCGTTACTTTCGGGCGCCACCACGCCTCCTGTGACGGAATTCCGAGGATTTAAAGCGCACCGAGAGTAGCGTGTGGGGTCCCGGGCGGTCAAGGCGCCATCGTTGACAACGCCCCCCCGCTTGACCGAACGTTAGAGGCATCCACGAGGCGAGGAGGAAACGTCATGAAGTTCGGTCTCTTCTACGAGATCTCGGTGCCCCGCCCCTGGACGCGCGAGACGGAGCGCACCGTCTACAACAATGCCCTCGAGCAGGTGAAGTGGGCCGACGAGCTCGGCTTCGACCAGGTGTGGGCGGTCGAGCACCACTTCCTCGAGGAATATTCCCACTGCCCGGCGCCGGAGCTCTTCCTCACCGCGTGCGCCATGGTCACGAAGAAGATCCGCGTGGGGCACGGGATCATCGTGTGCGTCCCCGAGTTCAACCACCCCATCAAGATTGCCGAGCGGACCGCCACCCTCGACATCCTCTCGGGCGGCCGGCTGGAAGTGGGCACCGGCCGCTCCGCCACCTGGACCGAGCTGGGCGGCTTCCGTTCCGACCCCGACATCACCAAGAAGTCGTGGGATGAGTTCGTGCGCTGCCTGCCCAAGATGTGGACGCAGGAGACCTACGCGTACCAGGGCGAGTTCTGGTCCATGCCCGAGCGCTGCATCATTCCCAAGGTCTATCAGAAGCCGCACCCGCCGATGTGGGTGGCGGTGACCAGCCCCGGCACCGAGCTGGACGCGGCCGACCGGGGTCTGGGCTCGCTGGGCCTCACCTTCGGCCAGTTCGCGGAGCAGGAGAAGCGTATCGCGGAGTACCGCCGGCGCATCCAGCTCTGCGACCCGGTGGGCGACTTCGTCAACGATCAGGTCAGCACGGTGAACTTCCTCTACTGCGGCGAGGACGACGAGAAGGCCCGCGCCACGGGCCGGCGCATGGCCGACACGTTCAACTACCTCGCGTCCCAGCTCATCTCGGCGCGCGAGGCGTATCCCTCGCGCTCGTATCCATCGCTGGGCCTGCTTCCGCAGCTCCGGCGCCAGGCCACCGGGCCCGATTCGAGCGAGCAGGCGGGCGAAGGCCTCGGCCTCGGCAGCCCCGAGCGCATCATCCGCGCGATGAAGAAGTGGGAGGCGGTCGGCGTCGACCGGGTCAATTTCCTGCTGAACGCGCTGGAGATCATCCCGCAGGAGGACGTGCTCGCGAGCCTCCGGCTCTTCGCCAAGGAAGTGATGCCCGCGTTCCGCGATACGAAGAGCGGCAACTGATATGCCACTGTTCGGGACGCTCGAGCTGCCGACCGCGACCGCGCACCTGCCCACCCTGCGCGACCTCGATACCGAGCCCTGGAGCCTGCCGAAGGCCGAGATCCTCCAGCTGGCGCTCGAGGTGCCGCGCTCGACGCATGCGCTCTTGCCGAGGGCGCTGCATCCTGCCATCCCGTCCTACGTGACCATCTGGGTGACGCGGTATCCCGAGAGTCCCGTGGGGCCGTTCCTCCTTGCTCAGCTCCGGCTGATGGCGCGGGCGGGCGCGCATCCGCGCGGGTTCGTGCTCCGCGCGTACGCGAGCACGCCCGAGGCTGCCTCGGCGCTCACGCAGCGCTGGGGCCTTCCTGCGGCGGCGGCAACGGTGACGCTCAAGCGGCGCCATGACCGCGTGATGGCTCAGGTGCTGCGGGCGGGCGTACCCCTACTGGATGCGGCGCTGGTCGACCCGCAGCCGATCTCGGGCGGCGACGTGCAGTACATCCACTCGGTGACGCTGGCCCAGGCGCCGCTCGACGGGAAGACCGCGCCCTGGCTCGTGCAGGTGGACCCCCGCTACACCTTCCACAGGGCGGAGCGGGGGCGGCCGGAAGTGAGTCGGCTCGACGGCGACGCGTGGGGCGCGCCCGGGCTCGTGCTCGAGAATCCCATCGCGTGTACCGTCTGCACCTGCGACACCGATCTGCCCCGCATCCGCTTCGTGATGGATCCCGAGGTGCCGGTCATCCGAGGCACGCGAAAGATCCGCGACTCCAGGGAGGCCGAGTGATGAGCGGCATCGCGAAGGTCCGTGAGCACCTCGCCAAGGTGCCGCCCGCCACCACGGTGGCCGAGCGGCGCGCCCAGTACGACCGCGCCGAGCGCGTGTTTCCCGTGCCGCCCGACGTCGGCGTGAAGGTGGTGACGATCAAGCCCTCACAGGGCCCCGAGCTCGCCGGCGAGTGGCTGGAGCCGCCGGCCGCGCGCGAGCATGCCGCGCTGCTCTACCTCCACGGCGGCGGCTACGTCATCGGCTCGCCCCGCTCGCATCGTCACCTCGCCGCCGCCCTCGCCCGCGCGGCCGGGGCGGCGACGCTCTTGCCCGACTACCGGCTCGCGCCCGAGCATCCGTTCCCGGCCGCGATCGAGGACGCGGTGGCCGCCTATCGCTGGCTGCTCGACCGCGGCGCCCGTCCCGAGCGCACCGTGATCGCGGGTGACTCCGCGGGCGGCGGGCTCACCGTGGCGACGCTTCTCGCCCTCCGTGACCGCGGGCTGCCGAGCCCGGCCGCTGGGATCTGCATCTCACCCTGGGTGGACCTCACGTGCACCGCGCCCTCGTACGCCTCGAAGGCGGCCAGCGATCCCATCGTGACCGGCGAGGGCGTCGGGCTCATGGCGCGGGCCTATCTCGGCGCGACGGACCCGAAGAACGCGCTCGCCTCTCCGCTCTTCGCCGACCTCGCCGGTCTGCCGCCGTTGCTCGTGCAGGTGGGGAGCGAGGAGGTGCTGCTGGACGACGCCGTCGGCCTCGCCGAGCGCGCGAAGGCGGCCGGCGTGGCCGCGACCCTGGAGGTGTGGCCGGACATGATTCACGTGTGGCACTGGTTCTTCCCCATGCTCGACGAGGGCCAGCGCGCCATCGACGGCGCGGGGACCTTCGTGCGGTCGAGCGCGGTCTAGGGAGGCGACCCGATGCCGACCGCCACCCGGGGCGCGCTCCACACACCGATCTGCGATCTCCTTGGCATTCAG